>NZ_JAOPHO010000053.1:0-30952 GCF_033141925.1 Peribacillus sp. CSMR9 | reverse complement strand
TGTTTGGTGGCGATAGCGAAGAGGTCACACCCGTTCCCATTCCGAACACGGCAGTTAAGCTCTTCAGCGCCAATGGTAGTTGGGGGTTTCCCCCTGTGAGAGTAGGACGCCGCCAAGCTATAATCTTTGTATCCTTTTTGAGAAAATGGGAATACTGAATTTATAAAAGTACCATTTATACCGTCGCGGGGTGGAGCAGTCCGGTAGCTCGTCGGGCTCATAACCCGAAGGTCGCAGGTTCAAATCCTGTCCCCGCAATCATAAAAAAAACGAAACTTAGGTTTCGTTTTTTTGTTTTATCCGAAATTCAAATAATTTGTCCCTAACTTATTTGTTTCTTCTTTTGAAACAAGGTAAACTACATATAGAATGGTTTTTGTTCCATAACGGACATGAAATATAGGACGTTTTCCTAATAATGATAAAGGTGATTGATATATGCAACATTTTGAATGGATTTCTCAGGATGAGGAAGAAACAGCGCAATTTGCGCATAAATTGGCACAAAAACTTTCGAGTGGAGATGTACTGGCTTTAGAAGGTGACCTAGGTGCAGGGAAAACGGCATTCACAAAAGGGCTAGCTAAAGGGTTAGGCGTTACTAGAGTAGTAAATAGCCCTACCTTTACGATAATAAAGGAATACATGGGGCGATTGCCTTTATATCATATGGATGTATATCGGGTAAGTGAATCAGAAGAAGATTTAGGCTTTGATGAATATTTTGATGGTGATGGTGTGACTGTCGTTGAATGGGCCCATTTAATAAAGGATCACCTTCCTGATGAAATCTTGACCATTTATATTTATCGTCTTAGTGATACAAGCCGGCGTTTTGTCTTAGCAGCCAAAGGCGAACGATATGTAACGTTATGTAAGGAGATTATTTGATGAAGGTTTTAGCTATAGATACTTCGAATTTCACATTAGGGATTGCGCTGATAAATGGGAGTCAAGTAATTGGTGAGTATACGACGAACCTAAAGAAAAACCATTCGGTGCGGGTAATGCCAGCAATTGAGATGCTGTTAAGGGATTGTGATACTAATCCGAAGGAATTGACTAAGATAGTGGTCGCTCAAGGTCCAGGCTCTTATACAGGCGTCAGGATTGGTGTGACGATTGCGAAAACCTTGGCCTGGACGCTTCAGATTCCGTTATCAGGTGTTTCCAGTTTAGAAGTTTTAGCAGCAAATGGACGTTATTTTAACGGGTTGATATCTCCCTTGTTCGATGCAAGAAGAGGGCAGATTTATACTGGATTATATGAAATGAAAAACGATCTGTTAAAAACAGTCATGGAAGATTGTAATATTCTATCCTCTGAGTGGGCGATGCGATTGAAGGAATTAAATCGTCCTGTTTTATTTGTTGGCCAAGATGTTGACATCCATCGGGATGCGATTACGGAAGCGTTAGGCAATTTAGCAGTATTTGCTCCGGTACAGTCGTTTAACTCAAGACCAAGCGAACTGGCCTTCATTGGTCTGGATAAGACTGAAGTCGATGTTCACCAGTTTGTACCGAATTATATCCGCATGGCTGAAGCAGAAGCTAAGTGGCTTGAACAGCAGGGGAAATAAACAAGGAAAGCGACCGATTATTATGAGTAAAACATTGACGTTCCGAAAGATGAATACGGAAGATATCGACCAAGTGCTTAATGTGGAAAAGCAGTCCTTTACTTTGCCTTGGAGCCGGGAAGCTTTTTTTAATGAACTGAATCATAATCAATATGCTGTATACATGGTGATAGAGGATGAAGGGAAAATTGCCGGTTATTGCGGTGCGTGGATCGTCATTGATGAATCGCACATTACCAATATAGCAATATTGCCAGAATACCGAGGGCAAAAGCTTGGGGAAGCTTTGCTCAGGAAGATGATTGAAATCTCCATTTCGATGGGTGTGGTGAGGATGACGCTTGAGGTCCGTGTCAGTAATGCAGTAGCCATTTCGCTTTATGAAAAACTAGGTTTCCAAAAGGGTGGAATCCGAAAAAATTATTATACAGACAATCAAGAAGATGCTTATGTTATGTGGGTGAATTTTTCATGAAAAAAGATCAATTTATATTAGGAATTGAAACGAGCTGCGATGAAACTGCGGCAGCTGTCATAAAAAATGGAACAGAGATACTGAGTAATGTCGTGGCTTCACAAATCGAAAGCCATAAACGTTTTGGCGGTGTCGTCCCGGAAATAGCTTCCCGTCATCATGTAGAACAAATTACGATCGTTCTTGAAGAAGCACTGCTTCAGGCAGGTGTGACTTATGAAGACTTGGATGCCATTGCCGTTACAGAAGGTCCCGGACTTGTAGGGGCACTATTAATAGGCGTGAATGCGGCGAAGGCTGTAGCTTTCGCACATGGAATACCGATTGTCGGTACGCATCATATCGCGGGTCATATCTATGCAAATCGGCTTATTCAGGAGATCGAATATCCTGCGCTTTCTTTAGTCGTTTCGGGAGGCCATACGGAATTGGTGCTTTTAGAAGAACCGGGTTCTTTCAAGGTGATAGGGGAGACGCGGGATGATGCAGCAGGTGAGGCGTATGATAAAGTGGCTCGAACCTTGGGGCTCCCTTATCCTGGTGGCCCTCATATCGATAGACTTGCACAAGAAGGTTCACCTTCATTGAAACTGCCTCGGGCATGGTTGGATGGCAGCTATGACTTTTCTTTCAGCGGGTTGAAATCAGCTGTAATCAACACTTTGCATAATGCAGAACAGCGCGGGGAAAAAATTGAACCTAAAGATTTGGCGGCAAGTTTCCAAGCAAGCGTGATAGAAGTGCTTGTAATGAAAGCTGTTAAGGCTGCCAAGGAATATAATGTGAAACAGGTATTGCTCGCCGGAGGAGTTGCGGCAAATAAAGGCCTGAGGGAAGCATTAACGGAAGCTTTTAAGGATTTACCTATGGATATATCCATTCCGCCCCTCTACCTTTGTACGGACAATGCGGCCATGATCGGTGCTGCCGGCAGTGTCATGTTTGAAAAAGGTAAGCGCTCCGGATTGGATTTGAACGGAAATCCCGGATTGGATATAGAAGCATAATTGACGTGAAGACAGGACCTTAACTTCGGGATCCTGTCTTTTTATCGTGTTTAATAAAAAAATAGAATATTCTGTGGATAAAGTTTATTTGACAATCAAACTGCATGTGTATAAACAGGAGTTTTGTGGATAAGTGGATATGTTTCTGTGGATTATGTGTATAACTCGAATCAATGGCTAGTAAACGGCAAGTGATTTGTTAATAATTTTGTGGATAACTTTTAGGGGCATTTTAACTGGAAAAGAAAAGACCGAGTCATTTGACTCGGTCAATTGTCATTCTTCCAGTTCAGCCCATTCTTCGAGAAGCAGGTCTAATTTTTCCTGTGCTTCATCAAGCTTTGTTTGGACTTCCATTACTTTCTCATGGTCCTGGAAAACATTTGGGTCACATAGGTGTTCGTTGTATTCGTTTATTTCGGTTTCAAGAAGCTCCATGGCCGCCTCGATTTCCTCAATGCGCCTTTTTCGCTGGCGTTCAGCTTTTTTTGCTTCCTTATCAATTTTATAATTTGTTTTTTCTGCGGCTACATCTAAGGTTTTTGCGTGATTTTCCTGTTCAAGTTCTTTGATTTCAGCTTGCTCCTGTTTCTTCTCTACGTAGTAATCATAATCACCGAGGAATTCTTCGTTTCCGTCTTTGGAAAGCTCGATCACTTTCGTTGCTATCCGATTTATGAAATAGCGGTCATGTGAGACGAAAAGAATGGTTCCTGGATAATCGATCAATGCGTTTTCAAGCACCAATTTACTGTCGAGGTCTAAATGGTTTGTTGGCTCATCAAGAATTAAAAAATTCCCTTTTTCCATCATCATTTTGGCTAGAGCTAGCCTGGCCTTTTCGCCGCCGCTTAGTGTGGAAACGGTTTTCAAAACATCGTCCCCACTAAAAAGAAAATTACCGAGTACGGTTCGTATGTCTTTTTCCGGTTTAAGGGGATAATCATCCCATAATTCATTGAGTACGCGTTTATTGGAAATAAGGTTAGCCTGTTCCTGATCGTAGTAGCTAACTTCGACGTTCGTTCCAAAACGGAAATTCCCAGAAAGTGCAGGCAGCTTAGAGATGATCGTTTTCAATAACGTTGATTTTCCAACGCCATTTGGGCCAACAAGAGCTATGCTCTCTCCTTTTGTCATCCGGGAATTTATATTTTTTGATACCGTTTCCCCTTCGTAACCGATAGCCAAATCCTGTAGGTGTAGCACTTCATTTCCGCTTTGCCTTTCAATCTGGAAAGAGAAATTAGCGGATTTTTCATCACCTTGCGGCTTGTCCAATACATCCATCTTTTCGAGCTGTTTGCGTCTGCTTTGTGCTCTTTTCGTTGTGGAAGCCCTTGTGATATTGCGTTGGACAAAGTCGCGAAGCTTTTCGATTTCCCCTTGTTGTTTCTCGAAAAGCTTCATGTCCCGCTCATAATCTTCCGCTTTTCCCTCTAGGTAAGAACTATAATTGCCATAGTACTTTTTCATGTTATTCCGGGAAATTTCATATACCTGGTTTACAACTTTATCTAGAAAATAGCGGTCATGGGAAACAATAAGAACAGCTCCTTGGTAGCCTTGTAAATATTGTTCAAGCCAAGAAAGGGTTTCGATATCCAAATGGTTCGTTGGCTCATCCAGAATCAATATATCCGGTTTCCTTAAAAGCAGCTTCCCTAAAGCAAGTCTTGTTTTTTGCCCACCGCTTAAAGTGGAAATTGGGGTAGAATAGTCAAAATCAGCAAACTGAAGTCCATGCAATACTGAACGAATATCCGCTTCATATTGATAACCGCCCTTCTCTTTGAAAGCTACCATCAAACTGTCATATTCATTTAATACTTTTTGGTAAATTGCTTCATTTTCAAAGATGTCAGGTCTGGCCATATCAGCCTCAAGGCGACGCAGTTCTTTTTCTTGTTCTATTAGGTCATTGAATACAGTCAGCATTTCATCCCAAATGGTCAGTTCTGATTCCAGTCCCGTGTCCTGTGCCATATATCCGATGGTGACACCTTTTGGTTTGATTATTTCACCGCCATCATGGGAAAGCTGCCCGGCTATGATTTTTAGCAGAGTAGATTTTCCAGCGCCATTTCGGCCGACAAGTGCAATTCTATCCTTATTTTGAACTTCGAGCTTCATATTTGATAAAATAAGTTCAGCTCCATAATATTTCGATAGTTGATTGATTTGTAATAAAATCATAGATTTCACCTCAATTGATTATTGTTAGTGTAACGTATTATAGTTATTATCGGCAACAGCTTGGTTCCAAGCAAAAACAAGCTATTACATAAAGTGGAATAATAGTGTATGATTTAGGAGGGGTTACTTAAATGGGAGACTTAACGCATTTTAATGAACAAGGCCGGGCTAAGATGGTTGATGTGACTGCTAAGCCTGAAACATCCCGGACGGCAATAGCTCAATCGAGCATTTTATTGAACGATGAAATATATGAGTTGGTCACGAACCAGAAAATGAAAAAAGGTGATGTACTGGCCGTTGCACAGGTTGCAGGAATCATGGCCAGCAAAAATACATCCAATATAATTCCAATGTGCCACCCTATTGCTCTGCAAGGGGTCAATATAGCCTTTGAATGGGAAAAAGAAGATGAAGGATATAGGCTTAGGATTGAAACGGAAGCTAAGACAAAAGGGAGTACAGGTGTGGAAATGGAAGCGTTAACAGCTGCAACCGTGACTGCCTTGACTATTTATGACATGTGTAAGGCCCTTGATAAGGGAATGGTAATCGGGCCTACATTCTTAGTGGAGAAAACAGGCGGAGTGTCTAGTAACGATTATAAAAGACAAGTAATTCAAACAGATAGAGATTAAGTTGAAAAGCATGTGTGAAGGCGGGGAAGAATGATGAACCATGACCCAAAGATACCGCAGGCAACAGCCAAAAGGTTGCCATTGTATTATCGATTTTTAAAGAACTTACATTCCTCAGGCAAACAAAGAGTTTCCTCGGCAGAGCTAAGCGAAGCTGTAAAGGTGGATTCTGCGACCATTCGCCGTGATTTTTCCTACTTTGGAGCGCTTGGAAAAAAAGGCTACGGCTACAATGTCAATTATTTATTATCCTTCTTTAGAAAAACACTAGATCAAGATGAACTGACAAAAGTCGCTTTAATCGGAGTGGGGAATTTAGGGACTGCTTTTTTAAATTACAATTTCATTAAAAATAATAATACGAAGATTGAAATGGCATTTGAAGTTTCAGAAGATAAGGTCGGCAAGCAAATAGCTGATGTGCCAATCTATCATATGGATCAAATCGATACACTATTGCAGGAAAATAATATTACTGCGGCTATTTTGACAGTGCCTGCTCAGGTAGCACAGACGATAACCGATCGTCTAGTCAAAGCTGATATAAAAGGAATATTGAATTTCACACCTGCACGGCTGACGGTACCCCCATCCATAAGGGTTCACCACATTGACCTGGCCGTGGAGCTTCAGTCGCTCATCTACTTTCTGAAACATTATCCTGTAGTGGAAGAAGCTGCATTGGAGGAATGAAAAAAAACGCTGCATCTTCGCAGCGTTTTTTTATTTTTTCTTATTTTTTTGGGCGGCTTTAATCTTAAAGTGAAGCATGATCATGCGTAATCCCGATCCAAAGTCTAAAGTCGCAATTAGTACAAGTATGTAGGCAAAGATTCCCCATCCGGAAGAACTGACGGTTTGAATCGCGATAGCGGTAAAAAGAGCTCCTAAGCCTGCATAGATGATACCCATGAATAATGGTGATTGACGTTTCATAATAAACCTCCGATGAAGGCCTGTGCAGTATCTAGCATCTTCTCAATATCATCCCGATTTACAACTTGAAAGATGATAACAAGCGTATTCATCGCAATATGTGCGCTCATGGAAACGAGGATGCGGCCCGTTTTCGCATAAAGAAAAGCAAAGGTAAAACCCATTGCCGAATATAAAAGAAGATGTTCCAATTCACCATGCGCCAAGCCAAAAATAACTGAACTGAGTAAAGCAGAAATAAAGAAGTTAAAGCGTTTATGAAGTGATCCGAAAATGATTTTCCGAAAAATGATTTCTTCCAATATAGGTCCAATAACTGAAGTGACGAAAATGACTATGGGAACTTGGTAAATGAGTGAAATGAGCTGCTGTGTATTTTCAGATTCAGACTCCACCCCAAGCATCTGTTCAATGTATCCAGCAATGCTTTGCGCAAAAAGAGCGAGGAACACTCCGGCAAATGCCCATAATATGGACGTGGGAATGGAAGCTGGAGTGCTTCTGTCCATTTTTTCCTTCATATCTTTTCTCATTAAAAACAGGATCAAGGATAGAGCAACGAAAAAGCTGAATACGATCCAGTATGCTGCAGACTTCACCTGGAGTTCATCAGCAGTCATTCCAGTTGAAGACCCGATCAGCATGAAAAGAGGTACCCCAACAATACTGGATAATTGCATGGAAATGTAGGTGATGATGACGAACCAATATTCTTTTTTCAAAAATGAAAACTCCTTTTATTTAGTCACCCATTCCGCTTAGAACGTTCCTGATATGGGGACAATCTATAAACGCATACTCCAAAATGGTATCAAATAATGAGACAGAACACCACTTAAAGGTACCCCTAACAAAACATTTTAGCACCTTTGTTAAAAGAATCATTATGCTAAAGTAGTATACCCGAAATTTATCAGAAATTAATAAAAAATTTTCGATAAGATACTTGCAAAAAAGGCTCGGTTTATTTAATATTATAAATGTGTTAGCACTCGATGGTGAAGAGTGCTAATAATCATGAAACAAATTATCAAGAGAATATGAGGAGGTTGTTTCACTTGTTAAAACCATTAGGTGATCGCGTTATTATTGAACTAGTTCAATCTGAAGAAAAGACTGCAAGCGGTATTGTTCTTCCTGATACTGCAAAAGAAAAGCCACAAGAAGGTAAGGTAGTAGCTGTTGGTACTGGCCGTGTCCTTGAAAATGGCGAACGTGTTGCTTTAGAGGTTGCCCAAGGCGATCTAATTATCTTCTCAAAATATGCAGGTACTGAAGTTAAATACGAAGATACTGAATACTTAATTTTACGTGAAAGCGACATTCTAGCTGTTATCGGCTAATTATACATCATACTTAACTGAACGAAAATTTTCTTAAAATTTTAGGGAGGTACTTATAAATGGCTAAAGAAATTAAATTTAGTGAAGAAGCTCGCCGTTCCATGCTTCGTGGTGTGGACGCACTTGCAGATGCAGTTAAAGTAACGCTTGGACCAAAAGGTCGTAACGTGGTTCTGGAGAAAAAATTCGGTTCACCGCTTATCACAAATGACGGTGTGACGATCGCTAAAGAAATTGAATTGGAAGATGCATTCGAAAACATGGGTGCGAAATTGGTTGCTGAAGTAGCGAGCAAAACAAACGACGTAGCTGGTGACGGTACAACTACTGCAACGGTTCTAGCGCAAGCGATGATTCGTGAAGGTCTTAAAAACGTAACAGCTGGTGCAAACCCAATGGGTATCCGTAAAGGAATCGAAAAAGCGGTTAATACTGCAATTGCAGAATTAAAAGCTATTTCTCAACCTGTTGAAAACAAAGAATCGATTGCACAAGTTGCTGCTATCTCTTCAGCTGATGAAGAAGTGGGCCAACTGATTGCTGAAGCTATGGAACGTGTTGGTAACGACGGCGTCATCACAATCGAAGAGTCTAAAGGTTTCACAACTGAATTGGACGTTGTAGAAGGTATGCAGTTCGACCGTGGATATGCTTCTCCTTATATGGTTACAGATTCAGATAAAATGGAAGCTGTTTTAGATAATCCATATATCTTAATCACGGATAAAAAAGTAACGAATATCCAAGAAATCCTTCCTGTACTTGAGCAAGTTGTTCAACAAGGGAAACCACTATTATTGATTGCTGAAGATGTAGAAGGCGAAGCGCTTGCAACTCTTGTTGTGAACAAACTTCGTGGAACATTCAATGCAGTTGCGGTTAAAGCTCCTGGATTCGGTGACCGTCGTAAAGCAATGCTTGAAGACATCGCAGCTCTTACAGGCGGCGAAGTAATCACTGAAGAAATCGGACTTGATCTTAAATCTGCAACAATCGAATCTTTAGGACGTGCTTCTAAAGTGGTTGTTACAAAAGAAAATACAACAATCGTTGAAGGTTCTGGAGATACAGCTCAAATTCAAGCTCGTGTAAACCAAATCCGTGTTCAATTAGAAGAAACAACTTCTGAATTTGACCGTGAAAAATTACAAGAACGCCTTGCTAAATTAGCTGGCGGTGTAGCGGTGATCAAAGTCGGTGCAGCTACTGAAACGGAATTAAAAGAACGTAAACTTCGTATTGAAGATGCATTGAACTCCACTCGTGCCGCTGTTGAAGAAGGTATCGTAGCCGGTGGTGGTACAGCACTTCTTAACGTATACAATAAAATCGCTGAAATTCAAGCGGAAGGCGACGTAGCAACAGGCGTGAAAATCGTTCTTCGTGCTATCGAAGAGCCTGTTCGTCAAATCGCTCACAATGCTGGACTTGAAGGCTCTGTAATCGTAGAGCGCCTTAAAGGCGAAGCAGTTGGTACTGGCTTCAATGCAGCTACTGGACAATGGGTGAACATGATCGAATCCGGTATCGTCGATCCTACAAAAGTAACTCGTTCAGCTCTACAAAACGCTGGTTCTGTAGCAGCCATGTTCTTAACAACAGAAGCTGTTGTAGCTGACAAACCAGAACCTGCTGGTGCTGGCGGCATGGGCATGCCTGATATGGGCGGCATGGGCGGAATGGGCGGCATGATGTAATCATCGCTTAAATCCCTTAATATAGGGGTTTAACGAGGATTCAGAGTGAATGCTCACCAAACATGTGAATATTTTTAAAGTTGAAGGCCTCCCACAGTTTACTGTGGGGGCCTTTTTCTTTGTTGTCAGTCATGTGAGCATACATCGTTATGTGAGACTGTATGCCCTAATTGTTGTTTCAGTAACTATGCGTGCTGAACGATTGCTGCGTAATTTCCTTATTGGTATATGCGGTAACTTCCTAATAAGAAGTTGTAACCGTATTGCAGGCAGTTTTTGCACTAATGACTTGTATAAAAACATAGAGATCTAATATTCTTTTCATCTATGAATCATGATGCTACTATGTATTCAATCTCGCATTGGACAGACTTCACCCCTTGTTGAAGTGATCCTTTTTTCAGCCCAACAGTTCATCTCCACTTTATAGATATCTGTTTGGCTATTCGAAATGTTTTTAATCCTAGCATAGAACGGACTTTCTTATCCAACTCAGGAACATATTGAAGGACCAACGCAGTAGAGCTATGGATAAGCATCGTTCCTCCATGATTTTCATAAAATCATGAAAACGCAAGTTGTACCGAAGGAACCACCTTACTGTGTGAATAATAATTTCAAGTACATAATGCTTCTAAAGAGATTACTTGCAGGATGTTCGGATTTTTACACCAGAACCCATTTTTTGTAATTTTCATAATTACGATGAATTGCGTATAATGGAAGGGTATACATGAACTTAAAATAAATCCGAAATGAAAGAATGGTCATCATTCTATTCTATAAGCAATTAAAGGTGAAATGATTATGATATCTAGTCTTATGAAGTCTTGGACAATATGGATGAAAATTGGTGTAATGTTATTCGGGGTATTCTTATTATCGTGGTTGGGCCCTGACGAAATTGGCCTGACTGATTTTCTTATTTCATTAAGAGAAGATGAAGAAACAGGAAATAAGTTAATGCTTGCCGTTTTTTTGTTAGTGTCTTTAAATACAGTTTTAGCTTTGTTTCATTATATTGGTGCACTGCTGTTGGGAGACGAAATCGCTGCTCGTTTAAACCGTCCATGGTTAAAAATCATCATTCCTCTTATTGTTATTCCTCTCGACTATATCGTGATAAATGCTTATTATTCATTAACATACTCATTTAGCGCCTATGCGTTGTTATTGTTGTTCGCAATCTTATTATTGCAAGCCTTTGAAAAGGATAGGCTAAAGCCAATTATTAAATCAATTATTTGTTCTCAATTAATCTTTGGGATTGAATGGCTGAATGAGATTCCTTCTTTATCCCAATATGGATTTGGCCAAGGGTCGCTTTCAATGGAATTAAAAGATATAGCAGTTCAAGTTGGATTTGAGCAATCTTTAACATTGTACAGTTTAACTTTGTGTTTAATTTTTGTTATTAATGCTGTTATTTTAGCTGTGTATTTTTCATTAGCTGAACAAAAGTGGCGGATAAAGCAAGAGCTTCATTATGCGCAATTAGAAGCGATGCAGTCAAGGTCAGGACGGGAAGCACTCTATCTGGTCCATGATTTAAAAACGCCTCTCACAGCAATTGAGGGGCTAAATTCTTTAATTAGTTTGAAAGTGGACGATTCTAAAATTAAAGAATATTGTCAAAAGATTTCATCATCGATTCATTCCGTTAGCGACATGATTTCTGAGATTTTATATGATGATAAAAAACATTGGTGCCGTATAAAAGATTTAGTTGGATACGTCAAAGCAAGCAGACTGAGCGGGACAAATCTTAATCTGAAGGTAGACTTTCAAACAGATCCCGAAATTAAAATTTTCATTAATAAAATCCGAATGACAAGGGCATTAGTGAACTTAATTGACAATGCTTACGATGCAGTGAATGGAATAGAAGATGGTAAGATTTTGCTTAAGATAAAAACCTATGAAAATGAACTTTGGTTGGGCGTATCAGATAATGGGATAGGGATTTTACCTAAAGAGCAGGAGAAAATATGGAAAGCTGGGTTCAGTACAAAATCGCATCCAGGGATGGGATTAGCTTTCGTACGACAAGTTGCTAAAGGACATGGTGCATCTTTGGAAATTGATAGCAAGCTTGGACACGGGACAACAATTTGGATTAAACTAGCCGAGAGGAGTGTGTCAAGATGAACATTTTAGTCATTGATGATGATGCATCAATTCAATATATGCTAAGTGAAATTTGTGAATTTGCCGGCTGGAATGTAGATACGGCTAACAACGGAAAAGAAGGGTTAAATGTGTTTGCAGAAAAAGGAGCGGATGTTGTTTTAGTGGATTATCATATGCCGGAAATGGACGGAATAAAAACGGTGGGTGAGCTCCGTACCCTTAATGCTGATGTTCCGATTCTTGTATTGACAGTCGATGAACGACAGGAAATTGCTGATCGCTTTCTTGAAGCAGGCGCAACGGATTTTGCATTAAAGCCTGTAAAAGCGCCTGATCTGATTTCAAGGATTCAACTGCATGCACGCCTTGCAAAATTAACTCAATCAGCTACGCAGCAAAAATTCAGTGAAGAAAAGGATGTATTTGTAACAAAGGGAATTAGTAAGAGAACACTTCGTCACGTTAGTGATTTTCTGCATTCTAATCGTGAACCTTTTTCTGTTGATACAATTTCTAAAGAAGTTGGTTTGGCTTATCCGACCGTCTATCGCTATATTATGCATTTACTTGATGAAGGAAAAGTGGAAATTATTGTGAGTTATCAAAAAATAGGAAGACCGAAAAATTTATATCAATGGATTGACTAAGAAACTGCCTTAATACTAGGCAGTTTTTTTATTATGATGGGGGCCTCTGTTGCTGCACAGACCGCAAATGCAGCAAGACTTTTTTTCTTTTTTTTCTGTATTTTTATATTTTCTGATAATATAAAATTTTTTTACAACACTAAATATTCTTGAAAGTTTACATACTTTCAACCTCCTTTTTCAAGCAATAAGAATTTTTTCATTTAGAGAGATTGATTACACAGAGGGGTGACATTGTTAGTGGACTAAGAACGTTGACTCGGTTCTGGTGTAACCTTAAATGTTATCAAAATAAACACGAAAATATAGTATAAACACCGAACATGGAAGTTTGCTATCTGATTCATTTTGCACCAGAGACAAGATCGGAAATGAAAACGCTTACTGAAGATGTGTTGGGTGGCCTTCAGCGTTAGATCTAATAAAAAAATACAATTATATTGTGAACGTAAACGATTGGTGGATGGTTTAATATTCAACCATATTGAGGAGGACTTTATTATGCAAGCACTATTAAAAGAAGAAGTTCAGCAGCCAAACCCGTCCAGGAAAAAGCATCCTCTTGGATTGTATATGCTGTTCGCGACTGAGGCATGGGAGCGCTTCAGTTATTACGGAATGAGAGCAATCCTTGTTCTTTACTTAACGGCAACTGTTGTAAACGGCGGGCTTGGAGTCGACAAATCTACGGCTATGGGCATATACGGATTCTTTACTGGTGCCGTTTATATTACGCCAATGATTGGCGGATACTTAACTGACCGTTTCATAGGCAGAAGATTGGCGATTACGATTGGTGGCATTTTAATGGCGCTTGGTAACTTTTCGCTATTCGCAAGTCAGAGTTTGACGGCGCTTTACATTGGTCTTGGTTTATTGATTATCGGTAATGGTTTCTTCAAGCCAAACATCTCGACAATTGTTGGTGATCTTTATGAAGACAACGATCCGCGTCGTGATGGAGCTTTCACCATCTTCTATATGGGTATTAACGTTGGGGCTTTCTTCGCACCATTAATAGTTGGACTTATGAGCTATAAATATGGGTTCCTGACAGCAGCAATTGGCATGATTGTAGGGCAGTTAGTTTTCAACTTATTAGGCAATCGTTATTTAGGCGATATCGGTAAAGAACCTACTGGTAAACCGGAAGTTACAGCTGGTCAAAAATCAGCTGCACCGTTAACGAAAAGAGAACAAAAACGTACAGCGGCTATCGTGATTTTGGCAGTCTTCGTTATTGCGTTCTGGGCCGCTTTCGAGCAGGCAGGAAGTTCATTGACATTGTATGCCAATGACCAAATTGATCGGACTGTATTTGGTTTTGAGGTTCCGACTGCTTGGTTCCAATCATTGAACCCATTATTCATCGTGATTTTAGCGCCAATCATGTCTGCTTTATGGTACAAGCTTGGCAGCTCAAAACGCGGTGACTTAAAAACTCCAACGAAGATGGCTCTTGGTTTGGTCACTGTTGGTTTAGGTTTCTTAGTACTGCTTCCTGCTGTTATGTATACAGGAAACGATACAGCGCTGAAAGTAAATATCCTGTTCATGATTGTAACGTATTTCCTTCATACATTAGCCGAATTAATGATTTCACCAGTTGGCTTATCAATGGTAAGCAAAATTGCGCCAATCAAGCTTGCCTCTCTTCTAATGGGAGTATGGCTGGCAAGTTCCGCGGTAGCTAATATGGTAGCCGGCCAATTAGCTGCATATACGCAGTCTTTAGGTTACCTGGAAATCTTCAGTGTAATTGGTTTTGTAACAATTGGTTTAGGTATTGTACTATTGCTTCTTTCGAAGCCAGTAGCAAAGCTGATGAAATAATGAGAAAAGGAGCTGACCCAAAAGGCATATAATGTGCCTTTTGGGTCGAGCTTTTTTGTATATGGCCGTGCTTTGTGGAATATCATTGGTGTATTTATGTCTGAATGCTTTAATATCTCTTGTATCTCTTTTATACCTGCACCAGCATCAATGAGAAGAGATGTGTGGGTATGTCTAAAACTGTGTGGAGTGATGTGCTTTTTTAATCTTCATATGCTTCATTTGTTCAGATTGTATTAAGTTTTTGTGATTCTTAGTGTGTTCTTTATGAGGTCAAGGCCAGACCACTTTTGAGTAAGGATTTCTTCCAAACGAACTCCCGTATACTCTAAGTTGCAAAGGCAAGATAGTCAAAAGAAAGTCCATATTCTTTAGAAATACTTAAGAATGCCTTCAATTCACTTAATTCCAAAAATCTATCTTTTGGTTCTTTTTCTTCAACGTCTTTATTGGGGATGAAGTTTAGTTTACTTACACTTTTTGTACTATATAGTCTACAACAAAAGACCATGACATTTACAACATATGATGAGCAGGCAAATAAAGAATCTAATAGTATACTAGTATTGTGTCTTCCCATTTGGGAAATGGCACAGCCGGTGATTGGCTAGTGGGTATTTTGCCAAGCGGTTATATCTAATTGTTAAAACAAAGTTGATTGGAGCGGGTGTGCGAGACTCCTGCGGGAAAAGCGCGTCCAAGGGAGACCCCACAGGCGCAAAGGCGCCGAGGAGGCTCCCGGACCGCCCGCGGAAAGCGAGTGCCCTACGTTCTAATCAACGTTCGAATTTTTAAAACCCTCAAAAAAACTGTAGACAAACTCGATTTTCATCGAGTTTGTCTACAGTCTGAGGCCTCCCACAGTTTACTGATGGGAGGCCTTTTCTTATTTGTTGTCAGTGAAGACAAAATTCCATGTTGGGAATGAAATCGTTTCGAACAGCCACCTATATTTTGAGTGGTATCGAAGTAAGCGTATGGTTTAAAAAAATCAATCTCATCAACAGGCAAAGTCTGCACAAAATGAGGTTGAATTGGGATTCATAAGTTGTTCGGAGTAGCTGCTTAATCCCAAAGTTAACAGGATATTACCATTCTATGTTTCTATTTCATTATTTTTGCACTAGAACCTTCTAAACTCCCCAATAAACTTTGACTTTTATTAACGAGAATCTAGTTAAATTCAAAAAAAAGGCGCTTGCATTATTAATTTTTTTGATTATAATACTTGTATACAAGTGTACTTGAACTCTATTAGAAGGTGAATTTATGGTCGAATCAAAGGAATTTCTTTATCCTGTAAAATGGCTTTCAAAAGCTTCAGCTGGTGATCGTGTAACATCCGAACTTAGAATGCGTATTATTTCGGGTATGATTGAAAGCGGTACCATCCTATCCGAAAATAAATTAGCTGCTGATTTCGGTGTTAGCCGCTCACCCATTCGTGAAGCGTTAAAAATACTGGCATCTGAAAATATCATCCGATTAGAAAGAATGGGTGCGGTTGTCATTGGTTTAACAGAAAAAGAATATGCAGAAATTTATGATGTGCGTTTACTCATCGAGACGTTTGTATTTGAACGGCTAGTAAGAATGGACACGAATGAATTAGTAATGGAACTTAGTAAAATACTAGAAATGATGAAAATTTCCATAAAATACCGAGATGCTGATGAGTTTTCCAATCAGGATGTCATATTCCATGAAACAATTATTCGGTCCATCAATCATTCCTACATCCTGATGATCTGGGATAATTTAAAATCTGTGATGGAAAGTTTGATTCTTCTATCCATGCGGAGTCGTTTTAAAGAAAAGTATGAAGACTTTACACGGATCATAAATAATCATCAACTTTATATTGATGCGATTAAAACAAAAGATCGAGACCTTATGATTAAGTCGTTACATAAAAATTTTGATGATGTTCAAGAGAAAGTTGAAGACTTATGGATGTCCCAACAGATGCTTTCAAAAGGGGTCGAACAAGAAAATGACTAGCTATATGTTAGGTGTAGATATCGGTACAACAAGTACAAAAGCTGTATTATTTACGAAAAAAGGCGATGTCATTCAGCAAGAGAACATTGGTTATCCTCTTTACACACCTGATATGACAACGGCGGAACAAGACCCTGAGGAGATTTTTCAGGCTGTTTTGAAAGCCTTTTCAAATATAACGAAACAGCATTCAGATAAAAAACTATCATTTATTTCATTTAGCAGTGCGATGCATAGTGTTATAGCTATGGATGAAAATGACCAGCCGCTAACCCCTTGTATCACTTGGGCAGATAATCGCAGTGAAGCTTGGGCCCATAAAATAAAAGATGAATTAGATGGGCATGAAGTTTACAAACGAACCGGAACACCTATACACCCGATGTCACCATTATCCAAGATCACCTGGATTGTGAATGAATGCCCAGAGATTGCAACCAATGTTAAAAAGTACATCGGGATTAAAGAATATATCTTTAAAAAGTTCTTTGATCAATATGCTGTCGATTATTCCCTTGCGTCATCCATGGGCATGTTGAATCTCAAAAATTTGGATTGGGATGAGGAAGCCCTAAGAATTGCTGGAATAACACGTGGTCAATTATCTGAGCTCGTACCAACAACAAAGATTTTTAACAACTGTGATCCGGATTTAGCCAAACAAATGGGGATTGACCCAGAAACCTCTTTCGTCATTGGGGCAAGTGATGGTGTTCTTTCAAATCTAGGTGTAAACGCTATCCGGAAAGGTGAAATCGCTGTCACGATTGGGACAAGCGGTGCGATTCGGACGATTATTGACGAGCCGAAAACAGACGAAAAAGGAAGAATCTTTTGCTATGCCTTAACGGAAAAGCATTGGGTGATTGGCGGGCCGGTAAACAATGGCGGGATGGTCCTTCGCTGGATTCGCGATGAATTTGCTTCATCTGAGGTAGAAACAGCTAAAAGACTCGGAATCGACGCTTATGAAGTTTTAACCAAGATTGCCGAACGTGTAAGACCAGGGGCTGATGGATTGTTATTCCAACCATATCTTGCAGGTGAACGTGCACCATTATGGAATCCGGACGTACGGGGTTCATTTTTCGGATTAACACTGTCGCATAAGAAAGAACATATGATTCGAGCGGCTCTAGAGGGAGTCATTTACAATTTATACACAGTATTTTTAGCCTTAACCGAATGCATGGACAGTCCCGTGACCCGTATTCAAGCTACGGGTGGCTTCGCTAGGTCGGCTGTTTGGCGGCAAATGATGTCCGATATCTTCGAATCGGAAGTCGTGGTTCCGGAAAGCTACGAAAGTTCCTGCCTGGGTGCTTGTATATTAGGATTATATGCCACAGGGGAAATTGAGTCCTTCGAAGTAGTTTCAGAAATGATAGGCAATACCCACAAGCACACACCGATAGCTGATTCTGTAAAAGAATATAGGCAACTACTGCCGATTTTTATTAACCTATCAAGGGTATTGGAAAACGAATATACACAGGTTGCGAATTATCAAAGAAACTTAATAAATGCTGCAAAGTAAAGACATGGAGGAATTACAATGCCATTAGTTATTGTCGCTTTAGGAATTGTCGCTTTATTAATTTTAATAATGGGCTTAAAATTAAACACCTTTATTTCCTTAATCATTGTGTCGTTTGGAGTGGCTTTAGCACTTGGGATGCCACTTGATGGAATTGTCAAAACCATTGAAGCAGGATTAGGCGGAACACTTGGTCACTTAGCGTTAATCTTTGGACTTGGAGCGATGTTGGGTAAGTTAATCGCAGATTCAGGCGGCGCGCAGCGCATTGCCATGACCCTTGTTAAAAAATTCGGTGAAAAGAATATTCAATGGGCAGTCGTAGCAGCATCATTTATTATCGGTATCGCGTTATTTTTTGAAGTGGGATTAGTATTATTAATTCCAATCGTATTTGCGATTTCAAGAGAATTAAAAGTTTCGATATTATATCTTGGTATTCCAATGGTAGCGGCATTATCCGTGACTCACGGTTTCTTACCGCCGCACCCGGGACCAACCGTTATCGCTGGTGAATATGGTGCAGACATTGGTCAGGTTTTACTGTACGGCTTCATCATTGCGGTACCAACCGTTATTTTAGCTGGACCAGTATTTACAAAGATAGCTAAAAGATTAGTACCTGACTCATTTACGAAAACAGGCAGCATTGCCTCTTTAGGAGAACAAAAATCTTTTAAACTTGAAGACACACCTGGATTTGGAATCAGTGTATTTACCGCTTTACTTCCGGTTATATTAATGTCAATTGCTACGATTATCACTTTGATGCAAAAAACAATGGGATTTGAAGATAATGGTTTACTGGCAGCTATCCGTTTTATTGGCGAAGCCGGTACTTCCATGTTGCTTTCCTTATTATTTGCGGTCTATTCAATGGGATTAGCAAGAAAGATTCCAATGAAAGATATTATGGAATCTTGTACCTCAGCAATCTTGCATATCGGAATGATGCTCTTAATCATAGGGGGCGGCGGAGCCTTCAAGCAAGTATTGATCGACGGCGGTGTAGGTGACTATGTAGCTGAATTATTCAAAGGAACATCATTATCACCAATCCTGCTTGCCTGGATCATCGCGGCAATCCTGCGTATTTCCTTAGGATCTGCTACCGTTGCTGCCTTAACGACAGCTGGTTTAGTAATTCCGATGTTAGGTCAGACTGACGTTAACCTTGCTCTAGTTGTACTTGCTACAGGAGCGGGAAGTTTAATCGCTTCACACGTTAACGATGCTGGCTTCTGGATGTTTAAAGAGTATTTTGGTTTAAGCATGAAAGAAACATTTGCAACATGGACCTTGCTTGAGACGATTATTTCAGTAGCCGGATTAGGATTTATTCTATTACTAAGCTTATTTGTATAGGCCTTTCCCGGCAGTAAATCCCCCACTTATAGTAGGGATTTACTGCCTATTATTCTTACATAGAAGGAGCAGAAAATTAAATGTACAATACAATTGGTGTCATTGGTTTAGGGGTAATGGGCAGTAATATCGCTTTAAATATGGCTAGTAAGGGGGAAAAAGTAGCTGTCTATAACTACACAAGAGATTTAACGGATCAGCTTGTTGCTGAATTGGATAGTCAGTCGCTCCATCCGTATTACGAAATCCAGGACTTTGTTCAGTCACTGGAAACGCCAAGAAAGATTTTTCTAATGGTGACTGCGGGCAAGCCGATCGACTCGGTGATCAATTCATTGCTTCCTCATCTTGAATCAGGCGATATTATCATGGACGGCGGCAACTCCCATTACGAAGATACTGAACGCAGATATGATGAATTGAAATCTAAAGGAATCAGTTATTTGGGAATTGGTATTTCTGGTGGAGAAGTCGGGGCGTTAAAAGGACCTTCAATCATGCCGGGTGGAGATAAAGACGCCTATGAAAAAGTAGCTCCAATTCTGACAAAAATCGCAGCACAAGTAAATGATGACCCTTGCTGTACCTATATCGGTCCAAAAGGAGCAGGTCATTTTGTGAAAATGGTACATAACGGGATTGAGTATGCAGATATGCAATTAATCGCCGAAGCCTATACATTTTTAAGAGAAAAGCTGCATTTGGAAGTTAATGAAATTGCTGGCATCTTTGAAACATGGAATCAAGGCGAACTGAAAAGTTATTTAATCGAAATCACTGCCGAAATTTTAAGGAAAAAAGATGAAGTAACGGGCTTACCCTTGATCGATGTGATTCTTGATAAAGCAGGACAAAAGGGTACAGGCAAATGGACCAGCATGCAAGCTATTGATAACGGAATACCAGCATCGATTATTACAGAGTCTTTGTTTGCTCGTTACATTTCCGCTTTAAAAGAAGAACGGGTCAATGCAGAACATATTCTAACAGGCCCTGAGAACGATCAGCAAAAATTAGATAAAAATGAGTGGATTGACTATATTAGACAAGCATTATATATGGGAAAAGTTTGTGCATACGCGCAAGGTTTTACTCAATATAAAATGACTTCTGAACTTTACGGCTGGGATTTGCCTTTAAAGGATATTGCGCTGATTTTCCGTGGTGGCTGCATCATTCGTGCAGAATTTTTAAACGTCATTAGCGAAGCCTATCAAGAGCAGCCGAATCTGGCTAATTTATTAATCTCACCATATTTTGCCGAAAAGGTTACGGATTACCAGGTAGGATTGCGAAAGGTTGTCTGTGAGGGAATAAACTCCGGTATCTCGTTTCCATGTTTAAGCGCTTCACTCACTTATTACGATAGTTATCGAAAAGGCATCTCAAATGCTAACCTTTTGCAAGCACAACGTGATTATTTTGGTGCACATACCTATGAACGACGTGATTTAGCAGGAGTCTTTCACACAAACTGGCAGTGATAGAAAGTGACAAAAGAAACAGTCATTTCTCAATAAGCGTTCATGAATTTAAAATGAATTAATTTGATAAACTCTTGAAAAATCTGTCATTGATTGACAATGATATGTTTCCTGCTCTTGTATCAAAAGATGCGGTATATCAAAAAGCAAAAAACTGATGGAAATGACAGGAATTGAAAAGCTTGCAGATAATACGATCACTCAAGGCTCTGGCGGCCAGCTGCAGATCATGCATAACGATATTAAGAAAAGAGAAGAAAGCATTATGAAATGGTTAGTAGAAAATGGATTCTAATTTTTAAATGGCATTCGCATAAAGTTCATATGGAAACTTTATTTGGTAAGTTCGAAAGGAAAAATGAAGAAAAGGAAAGACATGCTAACAATTTGTTAACGCAATCAAGCGGAAAACGATAAAATCTCGTTAAAGATGTTACACCACTGATTAGCAAAAACCTTGCTATAACACATTTTTAGCACATATTGTTAAAGATATTACACACTCTTACCATACGGGCGGCATGATGTAATAATTGCTTAAATCCCTTGAAATATAGGGGTTTAACGAGGATTTAGAAATGGATGCTCACCTAACATGTAAATATTTTTAAAGTGAAGGTCTTCCATCAGTTTATTGAACTGCTGGGAGGCCTTTTCTTTCATGTTGTCAGTCGTATGAGCATAGAAGTTTATCGTTGTTTGAATATCTGTATGTCCTAATCGCTGTTGAATTTCTATCAACCCCACCCATGCTTGGCACGGGGCAAGGCGCCAAGACCAACCAGGTGTAACACCCACAATGGATAAGGATAGATAGGAGATAGCGGCTATGCAAGAGAAGGAAGGTAAGCGAATAGATGATCTAATCGTATAGGGAAACAGAAGAAAGGAAAAGGAAATCTTATCGGTATCCCTAACAACTTCTGGATAGGCTAAACTTATCTAGACAGAAAATTCAAGGTCAGGTAGACTACAGATACAACTAGTTATAGAAAAGAGGTCCGATATGCGACGTGATATACAACCGAATGAACGAGCTTTCTCTTCCAAGGAAGTGGCAGAAGAAGTGGGGATTGCAACTCCCACTGTTCGAAAGTATGGTCAAATCTTAGAAAGGAATGGATATGAGTTTTTGAAAGATGGAGATCGACGTATCTTTGTTCAATCTGACATCGGGGTGCTTATAGCGCTACGCGATACGGACAAGCCCCTAGACGATACAGCTAAAGACCTTGTATTTCAACAAAAAGAAAGATTAGAAGGATCCAATGAAACAGAGATAGCGATACCCGATACATATGAAAATTTACCCCACGACCCCAATCAATTAAAAGAGGTCTTAATGTTTTTAGTCAATGAACTCGCAGCCACACGTGAAATGAATGTCCAACTGACAAGCGATATGTCAGAGCTTAAAACAAAGGTTTCCCGGCTCCAGCAAGATCATCATGTTATAAGTTCTAGTATTGGAAATTCAGCGCAAAGAACTAATACTAAAATTGAACAATTAACTGAACAACAAAATATCCATTACGAAACATTGCTGCAGCAAGAAAAACAAAAAAGTGAAATCTTACAAAAAGAAATACAAAATATGCGGGACGAACAGAAAAAAGACTGGAGTTCACAAAATGAATTTAATAAACGTTTAGAAGAAGCGATACAAAAACGTTCAGAAAAATGGTGGGGGCTTTTCTCCATATTCAGAAAATAAGGTGACTGTTATGTTTTTTTGCCTAACTGTGTAATGATTTGTGGAAGCAAAATTATTGATGTAGAAACATTTGATAAATCTTTTTTTATATAATGATGGATAAAAGCATAGTGACATATATGATTCGCATAGCTGAAACACAGAATTAAGAAAGAGTATTTCAACTTTACAGGATTTGGTGCCTGCTATGTAATCGCTCGGCGATACCAATGTTTCGCAAGTTCTACCAGAGGCAAACAGAGGCTCAATTGAAATTCATTAGAGATTTGTTTAAGCGATATGCATCTAAAACAAAATCACAATTTGAGGCAAGCAAAAAAGGCATGTTTGATAAAATGGAGTTGAGGCGGTTGAAAACTGCATTCAAAAAAAGAGTCATTCTTAATAGAGTTGCTCCAGACAGTGGTTGATCGGTTCTTTTTTTTGTGTGTTTTGTATCGCTGGGCGATATAACTTGGTTTAATAGAAAAGCTATGTTCGATATCAAAAACATGATATACATCCGAATGAACGAGTATCTCTTCTAAGGTAGTGGAAGAAGAAATGGGGATGCAACACCCACTGTCAAAAGTATGGTCAAAACTTAGAATGAAACGGATATGTGTTTTTAAGATGGTGATTGCCTATCTTTATTCAATCCGACATCGAAGCGGTCATAGCGTTACGCGATACGGACAAGCCCCTAGAGGATACGGCTAGGACCTTGTGTACCTACAAAAAGATAGATTAGAAGAAACTAATGAAACAGAGATAACGATACCCGATACATATGATAATTTAACCCATAATCCCAAACAATTAAAAGAGATTTTAATTGTTTTAACCAATGAACTCGTAGCTACGCGTGAAATGAACATCCACTGACAAACGATATGTCTCAGCTTAAAACAACGGTTTCCAGCTCCAGAAAGATCCATGTCCTTAATAGTGTTCCTCAAGAAAGGGGCTGATCGGTTCTTTTGTGTGTTTCGTATCGCTGGGCGATATAACATACAAATAAATCCACAGAACCTTCATCCTTAATATGATAGGATATACATCCGAATGAATGAGCAGCCTCTTCCAAGGAAGTGGCATAAGAAATAGAGAGGCAAAATCCACTGTTCGAAGGTATGTTTAAAACTTAGAGCGAAATGGATAGGAGCTGTTAAGATGGCGATTGGCATATCTTCGTTCAATCCGACATCGAAACGCTTATAGCGTTACGCGATACGGGCAATCCTCTAAACGATAGAGCTAAAGACTGTTGTATCAAGAAATAGAAAGATTAGAAGGAACCAATGAAACAGCGATAGCGATACTCGATACATATGACAACATATTTAACCCATGTTCTCATTCAATTAAAAGGGATCTTAATGTTTTTAACCAATGAACTCGCAGCTACGCGTGAAATGAACCTCTAACTGACAAACGATATGTCACAGCATAAATCTGAACAACAAAAAAACATTATGGAAGCAAATCAAAAGTGGAAATTCCTTTGTTCCAACTATTCGGAATAACCATTTTCAAATTTCAACAATTTCCCGAGAAATATCTACAAATTCTGAGTAGATATCGACAAAATTAGGCTTTTAAAAGAGATAGCGATACCCGATACATATGACAATATATTTAACCCATGTTCTCATTCAATTAAAAGAGATCTTATTGTTATTAACCAATGAACTCGCAGCTACGCGTGAAATGAACCTCTAACTGACAAACGATAACGATATGTCACAGCTTAAAACTGAACAACAAAAAACCCATTACGAAACATTACTGCAATTAGAAAAAGGTTTCATTCCCTTTTTTAGTCCCCTATACAATCTTCAGGTGTTAATTTTCGTTAATAACTATTTAAACCTAAGGCAACCAAATCAAAAGTGGAAATTCCTTTGTTCCAACTATTCGGGATAACCATTTTCAAATTTCAACAATTTCCCGAGAAATATCTACAAATTCTGAGTAGATATCGACAAAATTAGAGGCTTCTAAAGGCGAATTGTTTTTGCTGATAAAAAAGTAGAATTTGTATAGCCATTACTTACCAGAGAGTTTGTAGTTGCTCCATTATGGAACACAAAAAATGATCAACTTATATAAAAGAATAATCCAATTAAATAGTATAAGGGCATGTTTTGCTTAATCTTTTTTCAAAACATGCCCTTTCTATTTATTCATTTATCAGGTTTCTTGGATTAATTTGATCAAACTTTGTTTCAAAGCTACACTTTTATAAATTAGCAAAAATTCCCTTGTCTTAGTTATGATAGATGGAAATAGAAAAAAGGTGGATATTATATGAAATTATCAATACTTGTAGCCCCTTTTTGCATAAAAAAGAGCTGCCTTAAAGACAGCTCCGATCTTCATGCACCCGTTTAGTTGATTAAGAATGTTTTACTCTGGCCTAACGGCAGTTAAATAAGACTCCAGAGTTCGATGGCGTAGAGCATGTCAGCAATCATACCTTACCGAAAACGTGTGGATATTGGTTTTACAAGTTCATAAAGGCTATTGCCATGTTGCAACGAATCCTTCATCATTCGCATCTATCCGTTACCCTGCGCTATATTGGGATTACAGAAGAAGAAACCCACAATGTATTAAAGTCATTTAGTGTCTTTAATAATTCATAACAAATAAATGGCCTCTTTTTAGTAGGTTTCTTTTGATAACTTCACTTTTTAAAAAATTATTGTTATTTCAAATTAGCCAAACATAAATGCTCTTTTTCGATAGCTTATTGAAAAAATTAATCCTATTGCTAACATATTCCCCATTAATGAGCTGCCTCCGTAACTTATAAAAGGTAAGGGTATCCCTGTTATAGGTAGTAAACCTATGTTCATTCCAATATTCTCGAAAATATGGAAAAAAATCATTGAAACCACACCTACACATAGGTAAGATTCAAAACTATTTTTGACATCTAACGCTAACTTCACCATGCCCGAAATAAGGAAGAAATAAATTGTTATTAAAATACTAGATCCTAGGAAACCATATTTAGAAGCAATAACGCTAAATATAAAATCTGTGTGTGCCTCAGGAACGTATACCCCGCTTCCTTTATAACCAGAAACTCCACCTGATCCTATGGCAAGCAAGGCTTTGATTAAGTTAAAACCCTCTCCTGATTTATAAGACTCTGGATCAATCCAAGCATAAATCCTTCCTAATTGAAATATTTTTATCCCCATTAAACGAAGAATTTCAGGGTGAAGAAAAACTAAGTACAATATTCCACTCACAATTGATCCTCCAATAATAAAAATACCACCAATTATTCTCCATGATATTCCTGAAACAAATAATATCCCTATAAAAATACACATTAATACTAAAGATGTACCTAAATCTGGTTGTTTCATAATTAAAAGTATTGGAAGAAGTGTTGCAGCCCCCATCTTAATTAATAGAAAAAAATCCGTTTTCAAAGTTTTGTCTTCATATTTATTATGATGTTTTTGTATTAAGTAACTTAAACAAATTATTAAAGATATTTTAGTAAACTCAGCTGGCTGAAGAGACCCAATCCCAGGAATTTGAAACCAACTTTTGGCTCCATTTATTTCTCGTGCTATTGACTCAGGCGACAAAATTAATGCAATTAATAGAAATAAACTAAGCGAGTAAAAAAACCAATTCAAGCGAAATATTTGTTCAGAATCCAAATACATAACTCCTAAAATCATACCGAAACCTATAAAATACCAAGTTACTTGTCTAAATAAAAAATCCCCTTCGTATTGACCAAATTCTTGAGCAGTGTGTATAGCTATACAACTAGTTATAAATAGCAAAAGTAAAAGTGTAACTAGGTTGTAATCAAACTTTGAATTTTTCATATTTTTCCCCTTGTAAAATATTTACTCATGTTATAATTTAACTCTATTTTACTAAAAATGTAAATTCATTAGTGCCCTAAGACGGGTTGAAAATCCAGCTCTCTTTTAAGTCGCTCTTGAGAAATATTATTCAGCTAAGAAAAGTAAAAAAATAAAAATCCAGCCCTGAAAAGCTTCAAGGATGGATTTAGACAAACACCAAGATCCTTAGGGTGTCTCTTGGATAATTATGGTCTATAGATAGGGATGTTATCCAGGTTATTACGTTAAACGAACATAATATATAGAAAAAGAGAATGTGCTTATAAATGGGAAAAATCCAGCTGCCATAATTGGTGGCTTTTTTAATGACTAAAGTGCAGATTTGGTCTTTATATAGAGGGGGGAATCGAGGAATAAATGCTTTTGCCCCCTTATTACTAAGGTTCCTTTCGAATTAATATAAATGGACTGTGTAATGGACTGAAAAAAATGAAATTTACACGCTTTGATCTTTTTAGGCTGTATCTATGGTATTCATGAAATATTTATAGATGGTACACAAAGGTATTTCTCAAAAATAGTAGGAATGTTATCCATCATTTTATCAACATGGGTATTTGCTTCATGTATAACGTCTTTGAAAGACAAAGCTGGCCGATAATTGCATTCTTATTCAGTATTATATAAATTTTAAGACTATTCGCTTCAAATAAGTAGACGTGTTTCCCTACTTAAGACAATCAGAAGTGGTTCTCGAAAGGGGGATTTAATTTGAAGAAATTTATTGTTTGTTATACCTTGGAAAATGATATTAAACGAGAAAAAATAATAAAAGGGCCAGATGTAAAGAAGGAAGACGTTTTACAAGATGTATTAGATAAGATAGTACGAAGTAATTACTTTATTGCGAAAACCGACCAAGGAGAGTATAGGATAAATTCTTCCTTAATACGTTATATACAGGTTTTGCATGAAATGCATTGTTTTAAATACCATACTGATCATCAATGACTAGTGAGTAAATAAAAGGTTATTTCTTTGAATAGTTTTCTTCAATTTTGTTGAGTAACCTTGAATATGGGAGAGAAGATTAATGTCAGAAACGTATCGTTCTCGTCAGGAACGAAAACAAGTGGAAAAAACAAAACAAGATCAAAAAAAAGGTAAGAACTCCCCTAAAAGAAGGTCTTTCTTGAAAAAAGTTTTACTTGGGTGCTTACTGTTAGGTGTTGTTTCAATTGGAATAGGGGCAGTTACGGTTGCAGCAATGATTAAGGATGCACCTAAAATAGATGCTTCAAAACTAGTCGATCCGCTTTCTACCAAATTATACGATAAAAACGGGAACTTCCTTTACGAATATGGTAAAGAAAAACGGACAAAAATTACGTATTCTCAAGTTCCAAAAATGTTGGAACATGCTTTCATTGCCACGGAGGATGCACATTTTTATGAACACAATGGCATTGATATAAAAGGAACTGCGAGAGCAATCTTCAAGAACCTAAAAGGGGATTTCGGATCTCAAGGCGGAAGTACGATTACACAGCAGGTCATTAAAAACTCCTTTTTGTCACCTCAGAAAACAATAAAGCGAAAGGTACAGGAATGGAGCTTGGCCTATCAGCTTGAGCAAAAGTATTCCAAACATCAAATCTTAATGATGTATTTTAATAAGATCTACCTTGGAGACGGGGCATATGGTGTAGCAGCTGCCGCCGAAAATTACTACGGAATCGATGCCGATCATCTAAATAAACTAACGCTTCCAGAGGTCGCTATGCTGGCGGGGCTCCCACAGAGTCCAAGTTATTATGATCCCACTGAACCCGAACATGTGAAAGCTGCAACAAATCGTCGTAATATTGTTTTAGAAGCTATGTATAAACAAGGGTATATTACGAAAAAGCAATTGGAGGATGCAAAGAAGGTTCCAGTTACATCAGGACTTGTTCCAAAAACGAAAAAGCAGGGAATGCCGTACGAGGCGTTTTTGGACGCTGTTGTAAAAGAAGTTGAAGGAAAGCTGAAAAATGTAGATATCAGTTCGGATGGATTATCTATTTATACGACGCTAGATCCAAAAGCTCAGACCTTTGCGGACAAAATAATGAACACCGATACGATTATTTCTTATCCAAATGAAAATTTTCAAGGAGCCTTCGTATTTTTAGATACAAAAACAGGAGAAGTACGAGCTATTGGAAGCGGTCGAAACCAATATAAAGCTTCCTTCCGAGGCAACAACTTTGCGGTTGATATTAAACGTCAACCAGGATCTACTTTCAAGCCAGTCTTTGATTATGGTCCGGCTATTGAAAATTCAAAATGGTCTACAGCACACCAAATTAATGATCATGAGATAACCTACTCAAATGGTCAATCTATTTCTAACTGGGATCATCGATATCACGGAAAGTTGTCGATTAGAACAGCACTTCAATGGTCATACAATATTCCAGCACTCCTTACCCTTCAAGAAGTAGGGATGGATAAAGCACAAAACTTTGCAGAAAATCTGGGTATTACTTTTAATAATAATAAGGTGTACGAATCATATGCGATTGGAAGTAACACGGTTAATCCATTAGAGTTGGCAGGGGCATATAGTGCTTTTGGAAATAACGGTGAATACAATACACCACATTTTGTTCGTAAAGTTGTTTATCCTGATGGCAGAGTTGTTAATTTAACTCAAAAGCCAAAACGTGTTATGCATGATCACACAGCTTATTTGGTGACGGATATGTTACGGACAGTCGTAAAATCTGGTACAGGAAAAACAGCAAATGTCCTTGGACTAGATGTGGCTGGAAAAACTGGCACAACCAATTTTGACAGTAAAACCAGAGCACAATATGGATATCCAGCCGGTTCGGTAAATGATAGTTGGTTCGCTGGTTATACACCGCAATACACTATGGCGGTTTGGACTGGATATACTAAAAATGGTCCAGGTAATTATATGGATGGAAATACAACTAAAATCTCGCACCAAATGTTTAAGGCCATGCTGGAAGCGTTTGGAACAGACAAAAGTAGCTTCCAGCAGCCTAGTGATGTATACCGGGTGAATAATGAACTGTTCATTAAAGGTGCAAATCCTGAAGAAGCTCCACAAGTTATAAAAAATAATAAAAATAAACAATTTGATATTGGTGGAAATAAAGAGGATAAAAAACACAAACAAGAGGAAGGAAAGCATAAACAACAAGAGGAAAAGAAACACAAACAAGAGGAAGAGAAGCATAAACACCAAGAGGAGAAACACAAACAAGGGGAAGAGAAGCATAAACACCAAGAGGAAAAGGAACACAAGCAATAAAGATTTTTAGGATGGGATCGCATTGGTTCCATCCTTTTTTATGATACACATAAGAGAATGTGATGGTTTCTACTTAAACTATAAGGTGCTTTACTTCAATAAGGGAGTTGCTTTGAAGTGACCCAAAAAGTTAGACACTTTATTTAATTAGGCAGCCTTGAGGGCATGAACCCGGTAATCTACCGGGCTCATGCCTCAGTTTGTCGACAAAAGGGGTTCGGAATGTATTATTTCCGAACCCCTTTTGATATTCTGTGAGGGGCGAGGCAGTTAATGGAAGAAAGTAATATCTGTAAATTGATTTTAGTCGGAATACTTGATAATGTGGTGGTGTAAATTAGTTTACAAAAGGATGATTGTCATGAAAAAAGCAGAGGAAATAGCCTCCTAAATCAAATAAAACATATTAGGAGGCGTTGTATATGAAATTCAATATAATTGATCGTGAAAATTGGTATCGAAAAGAGTACTTCGAACACTATTTACAACAACAAACAACGTTCAGTATAACGAATGAAATTAATATTACTGTTCTTATGAAGAACTTAAAGAAGAAGAATTATAAGTTATATCCTGCGTTTATTTTTATGGTTACAAATATAGTTAATTCCCATCGAGAATTTAAAACCAGTTTTAACCCAGAAGGGAATTTAGGTTATTGGTCAGAAATTTTGCCTTCTTATACAATTTTTGATAAGAAGACATACACATTTTCTAGCATATGGTCACCAAATGTAAGTAGGTTTTCTGAATTTTATTCTCAGTATGAAAAAGATGTAGAAGAATACAATGGTACGGGTAGTTTATTTCCAAAGACTCCTGTACCAGATAATAATATTCCGATATCTATGATCCCTTGGAGTTCTTTTACAGCATTTAATTTAAATATTAATAATGGTGGAGATTTTCTCTTACCCATTATAACTGGGGGGAAATATTCACAAATAAAAGATGAATGGTTCTTACCTGTCTCGTTACAAATTCATCATGCTGTTTGTGATGGTTATCATGCAAGTGTTTTTATGAATGACTTACAAAGGTTTGCTGATGAAAGTGCAGACTGGCTCTAATTGTTCATTGGGAAAATATCTAAAAGGGGAACTGTGAAAGCGAGGGCACTGAAAAAGTCCCTTCGGGCCAATTGAGGTAGATTTTCTCAGTTTATTGTGAGGAAATCTACCTTTTTTTGTTTTATAATCAAAGGTAATAAATTTATGTGG
>NZ_JAOPHO010000052.1:0-31786 GCF_033141925.1 Peribacillus sp. CSMR9 | reverse complement strand
TCCAAGACGGACACATCCTCTCAAAAATCATTGTAAGGACTTAACTAAAATGTGTCCATGAAACTATACTAACTCCAATGTATCCTCTTAGTATATTCAGTCATGATTGATTACTTCGTTCAGGATAACCATAGCCTAAACTATTAACAAAACACCAATTCACCCTTTTTCAGGACTAATCATAATCTTGTCCTCATGCCTCAGCCACTCTCATTTTTTAAAACAAAAAAGAGACTTCATTAAGTCTCTTACCGACTGTAGACAAACTCGATGAAAATTATCTACAATTTTTTAGGGTCTTTACAAATTTGATCGTTGCCACCAGGCACTCGATTTCCGTAGGCGGTCCTCCCTCGGTGCCTTTGTGCCTGCGGGATCTCCTCTAGACGTGTTTTTCCTGCAGGAATCTCGAACACCCGTTCTAATCTACTTTGTTTTAACTTTTAGATAGAACTCTTTTTCCTACAGTCTTTTTTGTTTTTAAAAATAGTAGTATTAAAACTTGAGGTCATAAAGATACTTTCTTATAAGTCCCCTCGTTGTCCAACCCATGCCATGCTTTCCTTATAACTGCTTCAATTCCAATAAAAAATCAAAAAGGTTTCGGAATGATACCATTCCGAAACCTTTTTGACTACAAACTGAAAGAGTTTTTTATATTAAGGTTGATTTTCTTCTATTATATACGTTTCGCACCAATATACTTTGGCTTCCAATAACTATTATTGGTTTTAGCATATGACACTCCTTTAGATGATGCAGAGTGTATGAATTCATTGTTTCCTATGTAAATAGCCACATGTGTAGGTTTTTTCGCTTTATTTGGTGCAAAAAACATTAAGTCACCTTTTTGCAGGCTTTTGACTTTCTTTCCTTTTTTATATATGTCAGCGGCGGTTCTTGGTAAATTCTTACCAGCCTTTTGATATGAATACTTCACTAAACCGGAGCAATCAAAACCTGAAGAAGAAATGCCACCCATTTTATATTTTGTACCTAATTCACTTTTAGCCACTTTAATCGCTTTTGTATGATATGAAGCAGCTTCCACTTGGTCCCCAGCAAAGGATGCGGTTACAAGCATGATAGCCAATGACAATCCGACGACAATTTTCTTAAACAAATTTTTTTACCCCCTGATGTGATTTGCTAAACCTAATATACTAGAATAGGTATATCACTCGCATCACAGGATCTTTACAAATATGTTACATTTAGTAGATATAGGAAGAATGACCATATAAAACATAAGAATAAGTCGAATCAAGCTTCCAACATCCGCCTTTTGAAAGCACCTATTTTAAAACTTACTATTCCTCATGGAAAAACAGCGGTAAGAAAACCACTGTCAAAATTCTTTTGAGAAAAATGGTAGAAATAACTTTACCCCACGTTTGTTAAAAGGTAAACATTTCAAATCTGCAATTAAATGACTTATGTATCCGAATAAACAAGTAGTCAAAATTCCGTCAATCCCCATAAAGGCTTCGAATTGAAAAGCAATGATGCCAAAGAAAGCGATACCGGCAATCGAATGGGTATAACTTCTATGTGGTGTAAAGGATGCCAGGATTATATAGGCGCCTAACAGCCACAACCAGCTTTCCTGCAAAGATATACCGCCGCCTAAAACCGCTAATCCAGTCAAGGTCAGCATATGCCTTTGTCTAATGAATGATGAAATGATGATGATCCCGATTCCTGCTCCTACACCGATCCACTTTTCCTTATCAGTGCCTTCCAAAAGACTATAAATGATCATTAAAATACCAATCGTTTGTGCTATCGTTCGGATAAACTTATGTGAAAAAGTAATCCTATTACTTAACTTCCCATCAATATCCATATCGGGCATAAGGCCTGAAATCCCCCCAATGCCAACCAAGAATAAAGTGGTCGTTGGATCTGTTTGAAGTGTGTTTGCCGTTAAGAATCCAACTGTTGCCCCTAATGCCATGTGTGCTGTACCGTTCACTGTCTCTCTCCTGTCCTACTAAGAAGTAATCTCTGTTACCAAGAAACGAATGTTTGTTCGAATCCCAGCATTCTAACTATACAATATTTTTAATGAAATTTCTTTATATTTTATAAAAAAGCCGTAGTAATCAATAATTAGTGCTTATAATTTCCTCGTTCTAATTAAAATCAATTCTTCTAGAATGTCTATAATTGCTTTGTTTAGGTAATTTCCAACAATTAAAACCGCAAAATATTTTTCTGTGAATAGAGCTATTTCATGAAATTTTATCCGTCATATGAATATACTAATCTATAAGGGGAGTGATTCAGATAGCTTTTTTAAATGCCTTCAATAATTTTAAAAAAGGGAAAAAGTCTAAGAAAATAAAGAACATGGATTTTCGGGAACAACACGTAAATAAATCGTCAGAGCTCATTGGAAATAATGTAATTGTACAAAATATTATTAACAATCACCTTTCCAAAAAAAATAACCACTTGTAGGGTGGTTTTTTTATTTATTATCAGAAAGCTCTTCATTTTTTTCCATTTTCTCGCTCACACCATAAATATAGTTATACTGTAAATAGTAATCATATATGACATTTTGCAGGATCTTAAGCAGTGATTTATCAAATGTATCGAATTCAGTTTGGTAGCTATTTAAGACAGTGACAAATTTCCCGTCCATGTTTTCAAAATAATGGAGAAGAAAATTTTTGTAAAATTCACTATCACTATTGCTTTTATTCGTTATGCACGGATCACCGGTTTGGATAGACTTATCAAGCATCGCTTTGATGGATTTAGGCAGCTTCGCTTTCTTGAACTGGTTCAAGGTATAGATATCATAGGTAAAGGAAAGTCCTAATTGATTGGAATAAAAGTCCATGGCACTGTCCAATGTATAGATTAAGGGGGTTTTAAAGTCCTTGCTGTTGGCAATTTCCTCTGATATTTCCAATTGATATTCCTCTGATGTTAAATACGCAGCAAATTTCATTTTCGAACTGCTCACGCTGAACACCTCATAAACGGCTGCATCTTGTTTTTCAATTTCAATTTCTATATTAAAAAACTTAAAGTGCTTTAAACGGTAAAAAGCAATCGGTGCTAATAGGAAAAGCAGTATCCATACAAGGTAAAGGAATAACGTGTTAAAGATAATTTGATAAAATTCTGAAGTTACGATCGGCTCGATGATTAATGTAATCAATGTATGTTCAAAGCCCTCAGAAATAGGGGGATTCTGTGTAATTACCGGATCAATAGCTTCCTCTGGCTTATTCCAAGTTTGGATACCTAAATGAGACATCGCAACAAGCGTATATACAAAAATTAAAATAGTTCCAATCACATATAATTTTGGCATGAACCCTATAATTCTGTCGAAAACAGAAATCCGCTTATCTTTCTGCTCTATAGCCAATGTGGTTGCTCCTTTTAAGATTAATAAATGCGGAAAAGTCCTACAGGGACTGAAAAGTTCCTGGAGACTACCTATTTAATTTATATGTTGGTAATTATGTTAAAATACGTAAAAATTGTTTATTGATTGACATATACCATAATATTTTCGACGTTTTCATTAAAATTAAAAAAAATTCGTCATTCAATAAAAACCCATCCTCTTCATTCATGAAATGTAAAGGATGGGCTTAAAGTGTAAGGTTTTATTTAGGATGACCCTTTATCGCAAAGTCTTCTACCTTCCTTAAAAATAGATCCATGGCTTTTGATGCTTCAAAGTCTAACTTTTTCACGATTGAAAAAGGTCTTATAATGGGTTCATTTTTCAAATGAAAGGTTTTCAATTCATTGGATTTCAATTCTTTTTGTACAGTCAAACGGGATAACAAGGCAATGCCAAGTCCGGCCATCACCGCTTCTTTCACTCCTTGGATACTGGTGAAAATAAAGGTTTTCTTTATGTTTAGTTCCAGACTGCTCAGAAGTTTATCCGAATATGTACGGGTCCCCGATCCTTGCTCCCTAAGTACCCATGTTTGGTTTTGGAGCAATGTGCCCTCGATGATATCCGTCTGTGAAAGTGGATGAACCGGGGGGACGACGACAATCATCTCGTCATTCATGAAGGGTCTGACATCAATATCTTTATAATCCGTTTCCCCTTCTATCAAGCCTATATCAAGCTTATTCGAACGTATTCCTTGTATGACTTCATTAGAATTTGAGATGATGATTTGTATGTCCACCATCGGATATTGAGCCGCAAATTCTGCTAAAACTTTTGGAAGGTAGTATTCCCCTATCGTGAAGCTTGCACCTATTTTCATCGTTCCGCTAACCACGTTATTAAATTCATTTATTTCTCTTATTGCTGTCTCATAATGATCAAGCATTTGCTTTGCATGTCTATATAAAATTTTTCCCGGCTCTGTTATTTGAACTTGTTTGGGAGAACGATAAATTAATTTCGTTCCTAACTCATTTTCCAGATTCTTAATATGGAGACTTACTCCTGGCTGGGACAGGTTCAGAATATCCCCAGCTTTAGAAAAGTTTTTCTGTTCTATCACGGTTACGAATACTTTTAAAGGATCCATCGTTACCTCCTTATTTACCTATGCATTTTATTTTATCATAAGTAGAAGTAATCATTGAAATAGCAAAAATATATTTCACTTATTCTTAATTAAGCTTTAAAGTAAAGGCATCAACATAGATGGAGTGATCACACTGGAACGAACAGAGGTTGAAACTAGAAAACTTGGATTTACAAAAGGAATAGCTTTAACTTTGCTAATTGCTATTGCAGCTAAATACTTAGCAGAGCTTCCATTCCTTCATATATTGGGACAGCTAGTCATTGCGATACTGATTGGTGTTGTTTGGAAATCGATTATCGGCGTACCCGCTTACGCCGTCGCTGGGACAAATTATTCGAGTAAAGTCCTTTTGAGAATGGGCATTATCTTATTGGGGATGCGCTTGAACCTGAAGGATATTTTTAACGCCGGCCCGAAAACGTTTGCTGTTGGAGCCATTAGTCTAATATTTGCTATATTGGTAGTTTATGGATTTACCCGTCTATTTAAAGTGGAAAAAAAGCTAGGCTTACTGACAGCTTGTGGTACAGCAATTTGTGGAGCTGCTGCAGTCCTCGCAATTTCCACCCAAATTAAAGCAAAAGAAAAAGATACAGCAATAGCTGTAGCGACGGTTGCTGTTTTAGGTACAACCTTCACTTTCGGTTACACGATCCTTTATCCCTTTTTGGGGTTATCCGATCCAGGTTACGGTATATTTTCGGGTGCGACACTACATGAAATTGCTCACGTCATCGCTGCTGCAGCACCAGGGGGAAATGAGGCAGTTGACTTGGCAGTCATGGTCAAATTGACTAGGGTGGCCCTGCTCATTCCCGTAGCCCTTTTAATTGGATTCATCATGAGTTGGAAAGAGCGATCAACAGATAAGGGAAAGAGATTTTCCTGGAAGTCCATTCAGATACCTTGGTTTATTTTTGGATTTCTATTAATGAGTGCCCTCTACTCTACAGGGGCAGTTCCTGAACTTATAGCCGAAAAACTTGTTATGCTTTCCTATATCCTCATGGCTATGTCCATGGCAGGACTAGGATTGAATATTGACCTTGTCACTTTTAAAAAATATGGCGGCAAACCTTTTATTGCTGGATTGATTGGCTCAATTTTATTAACGTGTCTCGGTTATGTATTGGTTCATGTTTTCCAGTTAAATTAATATTTCACTTAAACAAGCATCCCTTAATCGGCATGCTTGTTCTTTTCTGTTGGATGCGGGACATTAGCACCATAAAAAATTTCGTCCATCTCCGTTTGAAGCCTTTCTATTATTACCTGCCTTTCTTCTGTTTTCAGCTTTTCCTCTGTATAACCGAATAAGTAATTATTAATATCGAATCTTTTCAGCTTACATTTTGTATGGAATATATTTTCCTGGTATACATTCACATCAATCATGTCATATAAGCCCTTTACTTCATCAGGAATATAGTTTTGAATGGAATTAATATCGTGATCAATGAACAATTTTCGCCCATTTTTATCTCTCGTAAACCCTCTTACACGGTAATCAATCGTGATAATATCGGTATCGAAGGAATGGATCAAATAATTAAGGGCTTTAAGCGGTGATATTTCTCCACAAGTAGAGACATCGATGTCGGCCCTGAATGTGCTAATGCCTTCATTTGGATGGAATTCAGGGTATGTATGAACTGTAATATGGCTCTTATCCAGTTGCATGACCACATTATCAGGTAAAGGCCCTGGTGATTCCTCATAAGTTCCAGTAGGCACTTCGACGACAGGACCTTCTGAAACAAGAATGGTTACACTGGCGCCTTGAGGGACATAATCCTGCTTGGCCGTATTTAAAACGTGTGCACCTATTAAATCAGAAACGTTGTGCAAGATCTTCGAAAGCCTTTCTGCATTATATTGTTCATCGATATAATCCAGGTAGGCCTCTCTCTCTTCCCTGGTTTTTGTGTAGCAAATATCATACATATTAAAACTTAGAGATTTCGTAAGATTATTAAAGCCGTGAAGTTCAATACGCTGCTCTGGTGTAAGTTTCATGATTGATTCCCCTTATATTTTTTTACAACTATCCTTATAGTTACCCTTTTTCTGAAATAAAAAACTAAGCCGGTCAGTCCCTGCTTGTAACCTTTTAATCGGCAATGGTTATTTTTCTGGCCAAAAAGCTAAGAATATGAGCCATTGCAATAACATGCAATGGCTCTTTCAATGTCCTGGTTTGTTTTAGGCAGAATGAATTTTTTTCTTTTTTATCGGAGAAAGCAACCGTTCCAACCATCCTAGTAAGAGGTCTGACAGAATGGCCATCAATGCCGTTGGGATTGCTCCTGCAAGTATAATGGCCGTTCCATTAGATGCATTCGTTCCCCTGACAATGATATCCCCCAGCCCTCCTGCCCCTACGAATGTCCCTACAGCAGTGACTCCAATTGCAACCACAAGAGCTGTGCGTAATCCAGCCATGATGACAGAGAGGGATAATGGCAGTTCGACCATTCTTAGTAACTGGAGTTTCGTCATCCCCATTGCCTTGCCAGATTCTAAATAAGCATGATCTATACTTGTAATTCCGACATAAGTGTTCCTAAGGATTGGCAGTAAGGAGTATAAAAACAATGATAAGATAACTGTATTTGTTCCTAACCCCATCACTAGCATAAGAAGAGCAAGCATGGCCAAGGCTGGTGTGGTTTGAATAACATTAGTTATGGAAAATACCCATTTACTCAATTTCTTATGTTTCGCGATGAAAATCCCCATCGGGATGGCTGCGATTGCAGCAAATAAAACTCCATAAGCGGACATTAAAAAGTGGCGATAAAACTCAGTAAGTACATACATCCAATTTTGAGAATAATACGTTCCCAGCTGTTGTAAGGTTTCCATTAGTTTGCACCTCCCATTTATTCAAAATATTTATGTGCTTTAAGGAATTCCGAAGCTACGACCGATGGCTCTTTCAAGTTCCCATCAACTTCATAGTTCAGTTCCTGCATGGTTTCAGTATTGATTTCGCCAATTAACTTGTTAAGTTCATCTTCAATTTCAGGGTAACGTTCCAATAATTCTTCGGTAACGACCGGTGAACAATCATATGGAGGGAAATATTGTTTATCATCTTCTAAAAGCATCAAATCATTAACCTTAATCCGCCCATCGGAAGAGTATGCAAGTACAATATCCATCTGACCATTTTTGACTGCATCGTATACCAGGCCAATCTGCATCGGATAAGTTTCCCCGAATTCCAATCCATATGTATTTACGAACCCTTTATAGCCATCCCCTTTTCTTTTCAGCCAAGCACTATCGACACCTAACCTTAAATTATCTGCATCCTTTTCCAAATCCGATATTTTCTTATAACCTTTTTCCTCTGCCAATTCATTTGAAATCGTAAAGGCATAGGTGTTATCGAAACCGTATGAATCAAAAAATTTGAAACCATATTGTTCTTTGAATTCCCTTTGAACAACTTCCATTGCCTTTACTGGGTCCTTTTCAATTTCCTGTCCCAGGACACTCGTTAAATCCGTCCCTGTATATCGAGTTGCGGCTATATCTATATCACCGCTCTCCATCGCTTTTTGCTGAACGAAATTCGAACCTAAGTTTTTGATGATTTTCGTATCAAGATCCGTATTCCGCTCTAGGAGTTGAGCGATCATGTTCGCCAGAATTTCGGATTCGGTCATACTTTGGGCACCGATCTTTACTGTAGTTTCAGAAGATGACCCCAATCCAGGTAAAGAACAGCCACTGATGAATAATGAACAAACTAAAAAGGCTATGAAAATTGAACTTCTCATTTTTTTATACATGCTATTCCTCCTCATGCAACTTCCTTCATACCTTTTAATCCTTTTGGTACGACTTTTCGTTCAATGATCGAGAATACATAATCCACCAGGATAGCCATGATAATTACAGGAACTGCACCTGCGACGATATATTCTGTTTGGTATAAATTCAATCCGATAAAAATGTAATCTCCAAGACCTCCTCCTCCAATAAAGGAAGCCAAGGTTGCCCAACCAATTAAATAGACGGAAGCCGTACGGATACCAGCCATAATGACGGAAAGTGCAAGCGGGAATTCAACCAGACGAATCCTCTCCCAGCTTGTCATCCCGATACCGCGACCGGATTCCAGCAGATTATCATTTACGCCTTTAATACCTGTGTAAGTATTCCTGAGTATAGGTAAAACAGAATAGAAAAATAACGCAATAATTGCGGGTGTTTTCCCTACTCCGAGGAAAGGAATGAAAAAGGCTAGGACTGCCAGGCTCGGCAATGTCTGCATAATGTTTGCAATTCCGATTATAATGGATGCGCTCCTTTTCATTCGGGTCAACATAATGCCTAGTGGTACGGCGACTATTATTCCAAGTAAAACAGCGATCATGGATATATATAAGTGCTCCCATGCCTTATAAATAAATTCTTGCCAGTTCGTTTGTAAAAAATCGAGCAATGTTTCCATCTAATACACCTCCTAGAACATTTCTGCCACTTGATTTTCTACCTCTCCCCATATACTGTCGTATACGATGTCTACCAATGTTGCCCTAGTGACAATTCCGACCAAATGTTTATTCTGGTCAACAACAGGCACATATTTGAATCCCCGTTTTAATATCTTCTGAACGGAATCACGAATTAATGAATCCTGCTTTACTGAATAGACTTCAGTATTGATGACTTCGCTGATAAATTTTGCTTTTTTTCGGTATTCACTGATCGTTTCAACATCTACGAACCCTTTCAAAACATTTTGCTCATCGACCACAAGTAAAGAATCGACCCTTTTCTCGCGCATTATCGTAATAGCATCCGTAAGGGATTTTTCCTCAGTAATGGATATGGGATTACGGCTCATGATTTGTTCTACCAATTCAACATTAGGTCTTGTTTGAAGCAATCGATCTTTACCTATGAATTCTTCCACGAACTCATTGGCTGGGTATCGGAGGATTTCATCCGGTGTTCCCACTTGGACGACTTCACCAGCTTTTAAGATGACGATCCTGTCGGCTAGCTTAATGGCTTCATCCATATCATGGGTAACAAAAACGATTGTTTTATCAAGTGTGCGCTGCAGATTTTTAAATTCCTCCTGAAGGGCATCGCGGGTGATTGGATCTAGTGCTCCAAAAGGTTCATCCATTAAAATGAGTGGGGGATTTGAAGCAAGAGCTCTCAGAACGCCAATCCTTTGTTGCTGCCCACCGCTCAATTCGTATGGATACCTTTCTAAATACTCGGGTCCCATATCGACAAGCTGAAGCAATTCCAGTGCACGTTCTTTTTTCTTCTGGTCATTCCACTTAAGAAGTTTTGGAACGAGGGTGATATTTTCAAGAATCGTCATGTGTGGGAAAAGTCCGATTTGCTGGATAACGTACCCGATCTGTCTTCTTAACTCAACTGGATCTTTATCCATTATATTTTCCCCATTAATAAGTATCTTTCCTTCAGTTGGTTCGATTAGACGGTTAATCATTTTCATTGTCGTTGTTTTGCCACATCCACTCGGACCAATGAAGCAAATGAACTCTCCTTTTTTAATATCCAATGATATATTCTTTACAGCTTTCTTTCCTCCCTTATAGATTTTCGATACATTTTCAATTTTTAACACAACAAGCACCTCCATCATTCGCATACAATTACAATTTTTACAAATATGTTACTTTTTATATGCACAGTCTCTTATACCCAGAAAAAAACTACATAAACCATTTTAACAAAAAAAACTAGTTCATTTTAATTATATTGAATAAATGGAATAAAAAAACTACCTCATTTTAAGGTAGTTAATAGATTTAAGTTATTAAAAATGAATTATAACCCAATATTTTTAGCAATGAGGATTTTCAGGATTTCATCTGACCCTGTATAGAATGTTGTCACAGGAATTTCCCGATGACGCCGGGCAATTTTATAGTCACCCATATTTCCGTATCCATCATGTAACTGCATGCACTTTTCAGATATTCGCTTAGACATCTCAGTGATCCAATATTTAGCCATCGATACTTCCGTTATGATCTTCTCCCCTTTCATATGTTTACAGATCAAACCATCAACAAACGTTCTTCCCAACTGAATATCGGTCGCTATTTCAACGATGGTAAACTGTGCATTTTTAAATTTACTAATTTTCTTACCAAATGCTTTTCGTTCTTTAATAAAATTCACGGTTAAGTCGAGCATGTCTTTAGCTGCCATTAAAGACCCAATCGCACACATAAGCCTTTCCTGCTGCAGTTTTTGAATTAAATATGAAAGGCCTTTACCTTCCTCCCCAAGAAGGTTCCCAATAGGAACAGAGGCATCATCGAAAAATAGTTCTGCTGTTTCTGAACTTTCCTGGCCTTCTTTGTCAAGTTTTCTTCCTCGTGAAAACCCTGGTGTATCTTTATCAATGAGCAACAAACTGATTCCGTCATGAGAAGGAACAGCATCTAGATCAGTTTTGCATGCTACTATCAAGAAGTCAGCGTTAAAGCCATTTGTAATAAACGATTTCGCTCCATTGACAATATAATATCCATCTTTCTTGATGGCTGTGGTTCGAATATTCGCTAATTCAGAACCCAGCCCTGGCTCTGTCACTGCAAAGGCAGAAATCATTTCTCCAGTAATGAACTTGGGTAAATATCTATGTTTTTGATCTATTGTGCCGAATGAAGCAATATAGGGGGCCACAATATCAGAGTGAATTGATATTCCTCCTAAGGCTGATCCAACCATTTCCAGTTCCTCTGCCAGTACAACTGAATATCCAAAATCTGCTCCCGCCCCACCGAACTCTACATCAAGCCATGGACATAAAAATCCGTTATCCCCAATCTTTTTCCAAAACAAGCGGGGTATCCCCCCCTCTTTTTCCCACTGATCATAAAAGGGGGAAGCCTCCTTGTGGAGAAATTCACGAATTGATTGTTTAAATAATAAGTGTTTTTCAGTGAGGAAGGAACGTGAATCATCCATATTGATCGCCATCGAGCTAACCATGGGTTAACCTCCATTCGCCAATGATTTTTTTGATACAATCCATTACCATGAACAAGATAAATATGTTAATCACCTCGATGTAATCGGTTACAATAAAAATCATCAAACGGTAAATTGGCCTACAATATTCATGTTCAACAAAAATAATGAATTCCCTTTTAAAAATCTATTTTTAACAAGTGGAATTATTTTTTGATTATAAATGCTTAACTGCTAAATTATGTATTCATTTTATATTCTAACGAGGTAATTTTTGGAATATTTTGTCTTAATTTTTTTATAAGGGTAGCGTCACATTGCCATCAAGTTAAAGTTTTGTAGGATCCCCAGTACGAAATTTTGGACTTTTCTTGTAACTTATAAGCTCAGTTTATCGTTTTTTGGGGACGCGGTACCCTTTTTTATCAACTTACTGCCGTTTATAGTCTGATACAAAATTTTTTATTTCTTGTATCGGTATTTCCAAATTAATAACCATTTGAATGAGTTCAATCCATTCTTTATCAATTACTATTCCCCTATCAGAATCAGCGGGTAACCCCCAGGTATCTTTCTCACACCAGATTCACCTTCTTTTTCTTGATACCCCTGTGATTCTTCGTGTAGCAGTTCCGACTGCTCATATAGGCTTTTAGCTATCTGATAGTCATCGAAATCCACTTTTAAATCTATCTGTAATTTTCCTTTTAATTCGCGATTTGACTTTTTCCATTCCTCTAAACTTTTTATGTAAAAGAGTTTTGAAAACCTCGGTTTTATATTTTCCCAGTGAAAATAAATAAGATATCACACCATTGCAACAAATCTTCACGGTATTGTTTTTGTTCATCTATAAACAGCTTTAAAAGCATATCCCGCATCGGCTAAAACGTGCTCAATGTTCAAAATAAGGATGCTGTTATGCCTTTAAGCAAAGGATTTTTGCGAATTTTTTTCTGATTTCCGCAAAAAAAGACCACCCTTACTAAAAAGGATGATCGGTCCTGTTGAAAATAGACTTCTTACCTAATCTGCCCATTCCCACTCATCATATATTTAATCGTTGTCAGTGCAGGCAATCCCATCGGTCCGCGCGCGTGAAGCTTTTGGGTTGAGATGCCGATTTCTGCCCCAAAGCCGAGTGCTCCTCCATCTGTAAATCTAGTGGAAGCATTGTGGTATACTGCGGCTGCATCCACTAATTGCATGAATCGCTTAGCCGTATCATCATTTTCTGTAATGATAGCCTCTGAATGCTTTGTGCCGTACTGATCAATATGCTCAATGGCTTCATCTAGACTGTTGACCGTTTTAACTGCAAGATCTAAGCTTAAATATTCGTTGGCCCAATCTTCTTCGTTGGCAGGGATTACATTGAGCAAGACTGCAGCTGCTTCTTGATCACCGTGAATCGTAATGCCATATTCCTTTAACGTTTCTGCAAGGATTTCTTTATTTTCACTCAGCCAATCTTTATGAACGATAAGTGTTTCCGCTGCATTGCATACAGCAGGACGATCTGTCTTGGCATTGATAATTATGTTTAAAGCTTTTTCTGTCTCAGCTTCTTTATCAAAATAGATGTGGCAATTTCCTACACCTGTTTCAAGGACCGGAACCGTCGCATTTTCTACAACCGCCTTGATTAAAGAAGCACCGCCTCTAGGAATCAAAACGTCGATATGCTCCTTCATGGTAAATAACTTCTGAGTTGTCGCACGGTCTGTTGAAGCAATGAATTGCACGGCTTCTTTAGGTATCTTTGTTTTTTCAAGGGCGCGGTGCATCACTTCAACAATCATTTTGTTGGATGAAAGCGCGGATGATCCTCCTTTCAGCACAATTGCATTACCTGATTTCAATGCAAGTCCTGCCGCATCTGCCGTTACATTTGGACGTGCTTCGTAAATCATTCCAATGACACCAAGGGGAACGCGTACCTCTTGCACTTTCAAACCATTTTCAAGCGTCCAGTCGGAAAGAACATCACCCGTTGGATCCGGAAGACCAGCAACCTGGCGCAGTCCCTCTGCAAAGTCACTGACTCTTTCTTGAGTTAGTGCAAGACGATCCATATACGCCTGGTCAAACCCTTTTTCTCTTCCTTTTTTCAAGTCTTTTTTATTTGCGTCCAAAATGATTCCATATTCTTTTTCTAATTCATTCGCTACAATTCTAAGTGCATCATTTTTTTCCTCAGTTGTCAGCATGCTTAATATTTTCGCTGCTTTTTTCGCTGAGATTGCCTGTTCTTCCACCGTCATTGGTTTAAGCGATGCAACACTCATCAAAACCCCTCCTGTAAGTTTTTAGCTTGGCACCTTCATTGAGAAATCGAGAGAACATACAAACGTCTCTTGATCAATAGCTGCCGCCGTTTCGTTTTTAATTTCTTGTGTCAGCTGTTCAGTTGAAAAGTTGATTCTGCCGAGACCGAATTCTTCTCCCTCTTCGTCAAGGATGGTCACAACGGCCCCATCGTTAAATCTTCCGTTCACTTCTTGAATATCGATTGGATATATATTTCTCTGCTGATCAATTATGGCTGTTTTCGCTTTTTGAGAAATGATGATTTTGCCCTCAGGACCTGAATGAAACGCAATCCATTGCTTTTTCTTATCAAGGTTAAAGGCATTCGGTTTCGGCTCAAAATACGTACCTCTCGCAGTGCCCTTCACTGCATCCATCAGGATATCCCTTGTGCTTGATTTCCCTAAAAAGGACTGAATGCCGGATGCCATCGCGATTTTAAAGGCTGCAATTTTTGATTTCATGCCGCCTGTACCGACTGGGCTTCCTGTTCCCCCAGCTGCTGCTTCAATTTCAGGTGTGATGGTATCTACTTTTTTAAGCAATTTCGCATCTGGATTATTGTTCGGATTGTCATTAAAAAGTCCATCAATATCAGATAAAATAATCAGGAAATCAGCACCAATCAGCGCGGCCACCTTAGCAGACAGCGTATCATTGTCTCCAAATTTCAATCGATCGACTGTGACTGTATCATTTTCATTTACAATCGGAATAATTCCGCGTTCCAATAAGACATTCATCGTATTTTTCATATTGCCATAGCGTGTTTCATCGGAAAAATCACTTCTTGTAATTAACAGCTGTGAAGCGACGTATCCGTGAGATAAAAAGAGTTCTGAGTAAGATTCCATTAATAGACCCTGTCCGATGGAAGCTGCTGCCTGCTTTTCAGGTAAGGCAGATGGACGCTTGATGCACCCTAACTTACGATAGCCCGCTGCTACTGCTCCAGAGGAAACTAAAACCGTTTCATATCCGGCATCCTTTAGCACTACAATCTGATCCGCCAGCTTCTCAAGTTTTCTGCGGCTGAGCTCACCATGCATGCTGGTCAGTGAACTGCTTCCAATCTTAATAACAACTCTCTTTATCTGTTTCTTTTCTTTGAACATCCTATCCCTCCTGATTTTTCTCTTTTAAACCTACATTCTTAAACTCTGATTAAGACGTCACCAATGCTACTGCCATCTCTTCATTCAGCTCTTTCGAACGTTTCGCCGCTTGATGAATCGCCTGTGAAATGGCTCTGCCGCCATTATTTTTCCGTAAAGCAGCAAGTCCGGATGCTGTCGTTCCATTTGGTGAAGTGACCTTCTCTCTGAGACTTGCCGGTGCTTCGTCGTTCACCAAAATCATCTTGGCTGCGCCTAAAATCGTTTGGGCGACAATCTCACGGACCATCGCTTCATCCATACCCTTTTCAACGCCAGCGTGTTCCATATGCTCCATTAAATAATAGAAGTATGCAGGTCCGCTTCCTGCAATTCCTGTAAAAATATCCATTTGCTCTTCCTCAATTAAGAACACTTTTCCCATACAGCCAAGCAGTTCTTTCACTGCTATCACATTGTCCATCCCTGTATGTCTTCCCGGACATAACGCAGTTGCCGACTCCCGGATCATGCTCGACGTATTCGGCATCAACCGCACAACCTGCTGTCCAAGCTGTAGATGATTTTCCATAAATTCAGTGGAAATGCCCGGTAATACAGAAATCACAACTTGATCCACTCTTACTTTATCTTTGAGTGCATCGAGAGCATCTGCTGCTCCCTGGGGCTTCATTGCCAAAATAAAGAAATCAACTTCTTCATATGGCAATGCATCCTGATGGACCGCATGAACTCCATACACGTGATTCATTTCCTCTAGTCGTAATTGATTGCTGCGATTTGTCACATAAATTCTCTCTGCTGGTATGCTCCCAACCTGCACAATTCCTGAAATCATCGACTCTGCCATCGAACCGGCTCCTAAAAATGCAACAATTTTATCTCTCAACATTATGCCCCCCTAAAAGTTCATTGTTCGTAATTCCGTTCGTATTTTTCAACCTTTTTATCGTAACATGCTGAGATTTAGATTCAAGGGAAGAGAGGACATTCATAAGGAAAAGGCCGAGATAGTGAAAGGAAGCGTTTTCATCTGGTGCTTACATGCCAGTAAGGTCATTTAATCAGGGATAATCCGCTGTAATCGGGGTATTTGCGGATATTTTAGGAAGAAAAACGAAATAAAACATCAGTAGCTGTTTTCTCGTTCGAAAAAATATATTAAAAATAAGCGAACGTTCGAAAATGATTTTTGTGGTTTTACAAACACTCAAAACAGGTGTTTTTAATCAAAAATACCCCATTCGTAAAAGTATACTTTTATGAATGGCAGCGACAATGCTATATTACCTATTTCAGAATTTTTATACGTTAAGAGAATTTTCAACTTAAAAAGTCGATCTCCATGAACTGCACCCCAATTGTTAGACACAACTAACAATTGGGGTCAGTTCACCACTACGTTAAGAAATCGACTTTTTTTACTTTTTCTTAAAGAACAAACGCCCCCGTTAGCCATTCATGAAGCGCAAAAATCAGCGCTTCACCACAGAATGAAAATTGATCTCTATGTCGATAATGTTTTAATGGCTGGCGAAGCATCCGTTAGTCTGCCTCCAACGATCCAACGTTACCATCGACTGTCGCTCCCTTTAAGGGCAGCACTCATGGGAGATTAATCCATTTTTGGTCGTCGCCCTAGCCTCTACTTAATTTGCTATAAATGGAGTTTTTTGTTTAACGATTTACCAAACTCAATCATATCGCTCATAAGGCTCAGCCTTTTTATTGGGTCTATTTTGTTGTTGCTGTGGTTTTTCTAGATTTTGTGCTTTTTTAATTTTCATGGGAGTTCATTAAGAAAAGCGAATCTTCTTCAATAATCGCGTCTGTTTGTTAAAATATTACACTCGACATTTTTCACATTAAAACGCAGGTGGGATAACTGAAAATAATACAACAGCATTTTGACTAAAATTATTTTCCCATTTATGTTTCAAATTTGCTGGTATTTTCACACTATCACCAGCTTCTAAAAGATATTCTTCTTCGCCTAAATACAGCTTAATTTTCCCTTCCAAAATAAATGCTACTTCCTCTCCTTTATGTTCTAGAAGATTTTCTGACGAAGAAATATTGGAAGGAACTTTCATAATCGCTGTTGCTAAATTACCCGTAAAATCAGGTGACAATAACTCATAAGACAAATTATCAATGATCATTTTCTTACGTTTACCGGATCTAACGATCAAGTCTTCCGTATTTATTTCTTCAAGTAAAAAACTAAAAGTTGGAACATTCAGGGTTTTAGCTAAAACCTTTAGGGTTTGAATAGAAGGATTCGCCAAACCTCGTTCAATTTGGCTTAACATTGAAGGTGTAATTTCAGCTAATTTTGCCAACTCTCTACTACTCAATCCTTTAGCTTTTCTATATTTTTCAACTTTCTTACCAATATCTATATTTTCCATAATCAATACTCCTTAACAAGTTGTTAAATTTCATTTAAATAAGGTAAATATAAATTAACACAAAGATGATTATGTGTTAAACTGTATTAAATTTTATTTAATTATAATTTACAAAACAACTTGTTACAAGAAAATGAGGAGGATCAAGCAAATGAAAGAGATTGAAAGCAAAGAAATACAAACATGGAAAGACCAATATCCTTTACTAAACAAGCTCATTTCGATGGATGAAGTATTTTGGCTGAATCCAAATGTCGAAAAATATCAAACGGGAAAAAAAAAATCCTCCCTTACTCAAGAAGATGTAAAAGATGCAGAGGAAAGGTTGAAGCGTTTTGCTCCATATATCGCCAAGGTTTTCCCTGAAACAAAAGGAACGAACGGTATCATAGAATCTCCTTTAGTGAGAATTCCTGCCATGAAACAATCCTTAGAACAAGATTATCAACAACCTATATCAGGAGAATTATTACTAAAATGTGATAGTCACCTTCCTATATCAGGATCTATTAAAGCAAGAGGCGGGATTTATGAAATTCTCAAACATGCAGAAGAATTAGCTTTTCAACATCAATTGTTAACAATCCAAGATGATTATTCGATTTTAGATAGTGATAGATTCCGGACCCTTTTCTCAAAATATTCAATCGCGGTAGGCTCGACTGGAAACTTAGGACTTAGTATTGGCATCATCAGTGCAAAGTTAGGTTTTAATGTTTCTGTTCATATGTCAGCTGATGCAAAACAGTGGAAAAAAGACTTGCTTAGAAGCAAAAATGTCAAAGTTATTGAATATGAAGCTGATTATAGTAAAGCTGTAGAGGAAGGCCGAATCCAAGCAGATAGTGATCCAACATGTTATTTTGTGGATGATGAAAATTCTCACGACCTATTTTTAGGATATGCAGTGGCTGCATCTCGATTGAAAAAACAATTAGAAGAGCTAGAGATAATAATAGATGAAAATCATCCTTTGTTCGTTTACCTTCCATGTGGAGTAGGTGGTGGCCCTGGAGGCGTAGCTTTTGGTTTGAAATTATTGTACCAAGACCATATTCACTGTTTCTTTGCAGAACCTACCCACTCACCATGTATGTTACTCGGTTTAATGACTGGACTTCATGATAAAGTTTCTGTACAAGATGTTGGTATCGATAATGTAACAGACGCGGATGGACTTGCTGTAGGAAAGCCATCAGGGTTTGTGGGTAAAACTATGGAACCTTTTTTAAGTGGCAATTATACGGTTAGCGATGAACAGTTGTATAAGTTGCTAAAAGAACTAGTCGATACAGAGGGGATCCATTTAGAACCTTCTGCACTAGCAGGCATGATAGGACCAAGTAAATTATGTAAAGAGGGCATCAATTATTTACAAAAGCATAGTTTAACGGAAAAGATGAGTGAAGCTACACATATTATTTGGGGGACTGGTGGAAGCATGGTTCCTGAAGAAATGATGACGCAATATTATCAAAAAGGGTTGAAATTAGCGTTAGAGAAACAGAAGTAATTTTACACGAGGTAGTTTAACCCCGTGTCAGTTTGTAGACCAAAAGGTTTCGGAATGTTCTCATTCCGAAACCTTTTTGATTTTTTATTGGATTTGAAGCTGTTATAGAAAATAGCTGACCTCTCCATTATTTAGACCTTTTCTGGCCCTCGCAAGTCCAGTTGGCACTCTTCTTTACATTCATTGCAGCGAAAGTAAGCATCGCCTGCATCAACAATTTTCTAAGTCCCCTTAACGTTGTCCAACGCATGCCATGCTTTTCTTTTCCATCTGCGAATACTCGCTCAATTGTTCTTTGCGTTTTGCATAAATTGGCTTTTTATCTTCGTGATGGCGCAGATGATCTGCTACTTCCACGTATTTTTGCCAAATGGGACGTGTAACTACTTATCGATGATCTTTACTATCCGTACATTGTGCTAATAAAAAGGGCACGTTGCGCAGATATGTTTTGGTGACTTGTACTCACGATTCACCTGCCCGGCAAAGATAACAGTCAAAGGATTCTTTCGTAAACATATTCATGTTTAAAAGAATCCTTCTTTTTGAATGGTCGTGTATTGTAAGGCAGGTGTTATCTCCAGTACAAATAAGTATCTCGTAGTCGCAGGTGTTTTATAAGCTGTATCTGCGAAACAGCTTGGGGTTTTCCAACTCTTCTAATCACTTTTTCACTATTGGCTCTAAGATATTACTATCATGTGTGTTACCTGGTGTTACAATCATGCCGACTACAAAACCGTTTCGTCTGAGGCAGCAAGGAATGAATAGGCCAACTGTTTTGTACGTTCGTTTTTGACGTAGTATCCACTCTCTGGATCGGTTGTACTTTCTTTCATTTCTTTCTCTTCTTCATTAGTGAACTTTTCTGGAAAGAATGGCTTTTTTTCGTGTTCCTGGTTAATCTCATTTTGAAGATGTTTTCGATAAGCATCGATTTCTTTCCAAACGATTTTCTTTTCAAATTTGTGCAATTCTCATTAGCCTTACATGTGTGGAGTCAACGAAAACACGTTCTGCAATGATTGGTCTGTCTGTCTGTCTGTCTATCTAATTACCTTTCCTATTAATTGGGGGTTTACAACTATCTAAATTCTGTCTATTATCTTCGATTTTATCAACATAAATCGAAAGAAGTGATAAATAATATACAGTTATTAGGAAATTATCTATTGTCAAGTTACCCTTTAATAAGGTAATTTTTATAGTGTGAATTATTCAACACTTTGTAAAAAAGTCTACATTAAGATAAGAGAGAATTGCCTAATCAGACTAAAACAGCCCCCAATTCGATAAAAAAAGGATCTATTTTATTCATTATGGTTTTATCAACTGACGGACTCCACTAGTTATACCTATTTGATTCTCATATCAACAGGGCATCGCATTCTGAATGGCCTTAATTAATGATGATGCCTATACAGCCTGCTGGTTTAAATCCATTGCCACAACGGTTAAATGCGCATGGAACAGCAATAAGCAATACGATTCGTCAAGTTGCCGGTGCCTTCTGTACTTCACTTCTTTTGACAGTGATAGCAGACCGTACGAAATCACAACTGCAGGATATGATTCCTACCGCAGCTGCTAAAGGCTTGACTACAGGTTAGCTTGTTACAGAAACTTCCATACAGGGGGTTAATGACGCCTATCTTGTCATCAATGGAATTGGTATCATCGGATTACTACTTTCCTTCTTTATAAAGAAAGTTAAACAGGCTTCCGAATTAGAATCTAACAATCCTGCTGAGACGGTAACACCAGAGAGTTTAAGAACAAATTAAAAACCATGTGAATTTCTGAATAAAAAAAGAAGCAATCTAGACCATGTTAGTCAACATGTTTGCAGTAAATCGCTTCTATCCTTATCCTGGCTGGGAAATGTGATGTACTGCAAATATGATTATTTATAGAGTGATTTATACAATTTTTATTTTTAAGGAGGAATATTAGTGAATAAAGAAGTCATTGCAATTACAGAAATCCCTAATTTCCAGACACGTGCTGAAGAGTTTTCCCCTTTAAAGTGGTATAAAGAAATGCTTCACAATCATCCAGTTTATTTTCACGAAGAAACGAATACATGGAATGTTTTTAAGTATGAAGATGTTAAACAGGTGTTAACCAATTATGAAGTCTTTTCAAGTCAAGGGCCTAGAAGCGGTCTTTTTGTGGGCGATAATAAAAAGCAAAAAAACACTTCACCTATAACAATGATTACGTTCCTTGATCCTCCTGATCATCGAAAGGTTCGTTCCTTATTGGCAGCAGCTTTCTCACCCCGCAGTTTAAAAGAGTGGGAACCTCGTATTCAACAGATTGCAACAGAGCTTGTAGAAAATATACAAGAAAATTCTACAATTAATATTGTGGAAGCTTTGGCGTCCCCTTTACCTGCTCTAGTAATAGCCGATTTATTTGGTGTACCTGCACAAGGTCAAGGTCAGTTTAAAGAATGGGTTGATATTTTATTCCACCCTTACGACAAAGAAAGGTTAGAATACATTGAACACCAAAAACAAAAGGCAGCGAAAGAATACTTTGAATACCTTTATCCTATTGTAATTCAAAAACGTTCGAACCTTTGTGATGATATTATCTCTGATTTGATTCAAGCTGAAGTAGAAGGGGAAAAATTTACGGATGAGGAAATTGTACAGGCAACTATGTTACTTTTAGGGGCAGGTCTTGAAACAACTAGTCACGCAATAGCCAATACGTTCTATTCATTGCTTTATGATGACAAGTCATTATATGGAACACTAAGAAATGATATAGGATTAGTCCCAAAAGCCGTTGAAGAAATGCTTCGATATCGTTTTCATATTTCAAGAAGGGATCGTACGGTCAAACAAGATAATAATCTATTAGGTGTTGAGTTAAAAAAAGGTGACGTAGTCATTGCTTGGATGAGTGCATCCAATATGGATGAAAACATGTATAGTGATCCTTTCTCTATAGACATTCATCGTTCAAACAATAAAAAGCACCTGACTTTTGGAAGTGGTCCGCATTTTTGTTTAGGTGCACCTCTTGCACGATTAGAAATGAAAATTGCATTAGAGGCATTCTTACAAAAGTTTTCTTGTATCGAATCAGTAGGAGGGTTCGAATTAGAAAAAAACTTAACTGCTTCTGCTACGGGACAGTCCTTGACTTATCTACCAATGAAAGTTTATAAGTAGGAATTTAAAGTTCCTAAAAATATGTTTAACGCTTATTAATTAGTCAGAGATAGATTACATCGTAAAAACCATGGTTTCTTGTGGAAGTTAAATTATGTCCCTATCCATTTACTTATCTTATTAGAAAATGGATAGGTCAATTGTAAAAGCGATTGTTGGATGGCAGGTAAGAATAACGACAACAAAAATAACCTTGCTTATTTACGGAGATTGAGTATAAAAATGAAGGTTGCTATGGCAACCTTTTTGTTATTGTCATAATGAAGCAGGTTAGTAATTAATTTGCAGCTAAAGACTAATTAAGAAACTTATTGGATTTTTTTATTGTGGTGTAAATAATATGTCATTAACCTCTTTAGCAAGTCCCAGTATTTCTAATTGCTTGATTTCATTAAACCTGGGCCAATAATTATTTCCTTTCCCACTCCTAACTACTGTAATTTTTACACCGTCATAATGACTAACGTTTAGAATGCTTTCAAGAGTTCATTTAATATTCAACATTTTTTAACAATTCCTTCGCTGCCATCGTGGCAGATAACGTCCCCTCAACAACTGCCTGTTCAATCCGCGGTAGATCCTTAGTTACTTTTGGATGAGTATAGAATTGCACTCGCAGGTACTCTTCAACCATGTAATGTAGCCAATCTAAGGTTTCCAAAAAAATGGAACCATTGACTTGATTAGTAGATGGGGACTCCTCTTGGTTAGAGGTAACACCGGCTTGATTCCATGGGTTATGTTCGCACTGGGCGCTCTTTTGACAAGCATCGGTACATCTGCAATTGCTGCTGCATCTATCTTAATTCCCATTGCGTTACGGATTGCTTTCCAATACAAGATTAATCCTCTTATGATGGGCTTAATGCTCCTTATAGGGGTGACTGCGGGTGGCTTCTCACCACTTCATCTTTTTGGTGTGGTTGTGAACGGTATGATAGATTCCTAAAATATCCCACATTCACCAGGCTTGCTTTTTTTAAACACCTTTATATTATGTGTAATCGTTGCGATTATAGTATTCATTCTTTTTAGCGGACTTCGTAAGTTTTCTAGGAAAGATTCTGTTAAACATTATTCAGCGGCTGCAACAGAAATAATCGATATAAATGTAAATCAGGAAGAAAGTTCAGAAGATAGTTTAAAAGAACGTTTGACTTGGTATAAAGGATTCACACTTATTGAAATAGCTCTTCTAGTCATTCTAGCACTTGGTTACAATGTGCACATGGGTTTTGCCGCGTTCGGAGTAGGATTGGTACTATCCTTGATTGCTCCAAAAAGACAAGAAGGTGTCTTACATAGTATACCATGGCCAATTATCCTTATGGTAACAGGGATTGTAACATATGTAGGGGTACTAGAACAAATCGGTGTTATAAAATATATGACTCATCTTATAGCTGGCATGAATAATCCTATAATGGCAACGCTTACAGCATCATATGTAGGGGGAATTATCTCATCTTTCGCCTCAACAACAGGTTTTTTGGCAACCATTATCCCGCTCGCCATTCCAATTCTCAAGGATCCACATGTTTCATCCATAGGTGTTATATCATCCATCTCGTTTGCATCGAGCATTGTGGATATAAGTCCCTTCTCGACAAATGGGGCTATGTTGCTTGCAAATGCACAAGGTATGAACCAAAATGAATTTTTCAGAAAACTCTTAATTGCATCTGTATGCTTTATTGCTCTCGGACCTGGACTCGCTTGGGTTATTTTTGTGGTAATTGGAACACCATGGTAACAGTTGGGAAAAAACATATTCCAGCTTTCAAACCAGGTAAAGAGTAAAAGAATCTGTAAAATAAGTAGTTAATTAAAAAGCGCTAAGAGAACTTTTATGTTCTCTCTTAGCGTTTTATGGTCTGTACAGGTATGATCTATTCCGCAAGAACTTTCCCAAACAGGGGCCCAGAACAAAAAACGCGAATATTGTACGCTAAGCAAATTTGAATATAAGATTGATTGATAAAATCGAAATCACGTCACAATCCGTATACATCACGCTTTTGCTTATAATTTGAATTACATATGTTTTTATAAGGAGTTTGCCCAGTATGCCACTAGAATAATAATGATTACAGTAACAATAACAAGCAGTTTTTTACTGTAATTTCTATCTTCTTTCTTTCCCCTTATTTTCTCTCTATATTTCATTTGTACCTTTTTCTTTTTATCATCTAATTTCATATTGCAGGTAGACTCCTTAATGAAGATAATCAAGTTGATTTTACCATAAAAAACCACATTCATTCTTCAACTATCCTGCCCCTTTCGTGCCATAAAAAAAGGATACGGCAGCAACCTTCCTTATTGACGTAAAGCACCTTTCCAGTTGAATAACCAATTTAAAATCCATTACCCTGGAATACTATTCTCATTAATTCGATGGCAATAAAGTAAACGAAACCAACAAATATACTAAGACCTAAAGCTAATTTTCTCCAAAGTCCTTTCTCACTGAGAAAAGAAAAAGAGAACGATATAATGATTCCACATATCATTAATACACGAAAAGTTGTTACTCCAGGATCAATTACTTGTGTTATATTCGCAGTAAAAAAACAAATAACCAAGATAATTAAAGCAAACGAAATAACCCCTAAATATTTTGTCATGATTCCCCACCCTTCTCCTCTTATCTAATTTACCAAATTATGGTTAAAATGTATATTTTTATTTGATTATCTTGCCCTATAGTTTCATAAAGAAAAGCTTCCTTAAAGACCCCTCAATTTTCAACGAATGCACCGTTAGCCGTTCATGAAGCGCAAAAATCAGCGCTTCACCACAGAGAATGAAAATTGGTATCTATATCGATACTGTTTTAATGGCTGGCGAAGAGGGTCGTCGAACTATGTGCCTTTGAGCTCATCCGTTAGTCTGACTCCGGCGACCACGATGTACCACCGACTGTCGCGCCCTTTTTGTGCTTTTTTAATTTTCATGGGAGTTCAACAAAAGCCTACCCTTAAATCCACTCTTTTCCATGTTCACAAATGAATTTAATATCGTTTTGGTAATGTTCAAGATGCCCTTCATCTATCATCTTTTGAAATGCAATGTCACCTTCACTGGCTTTTTTTGTAATTATTTTACATAACCCCTCTAATCGTAGCCATACCATTTCCAAATAATCTTCGTCTATTCCTTCACCGTAAGATTCAAAAAACAATCTAACTCTTTGTTTTATACGGTTAGCATGCTGTAATGAATTATAATAAACTCTCTCACCTGTTTCAGAAAGGTAAAATCTACTTAAGGGGACGCAATTATAAAGAGTATAAGCCATGTCCCAAAGTCTTGGACCAGGTCCAGCAACATCGAAATCAATAATACCTATTGGTCTTTCATGTTTAAAAATAATGTTGTATATCGCAAAATCATTATGGCATAGTACCTCAAATTGTTGGGGGGTGTTATCTATCGATTCCCAGCTATCATCAAATGAAAAATCACTGACAGAATCATGATAAAGACGAAGCATTTTCGCTATTTCTATTAAGACATCATTAGACCGCATGTATTCTTTTAAAGGATAATTACCAGCTTCTCCTTCAATAAATGATAATATCTCCCTTCCTTTTTCATCAATACCTAACAACTTTGGGGCATAACTGAAACCTTTGTTCTCCAAATGCTTTAATAGCTTATGAATTTTGGGACTATCTGGCTTTAATTCTCGTCGCACAGTATCTCCCGAACGATAAACCCTAGAGACATTCCCTCCTGTTAGCATTTCTTCGTTTTCATGGTTTGACATCTAAATATCCCTCCTTGATATGACTTTCTATAAGCCATAAAATAAATCCTGTTTGTTAAACTAATCTCTTTCAATTTATACCGGGACAAGGTACTTTGGGAGATTCCCATTTCCTTAGAGCTGCCTCTAAAATGGATTAATCCCCGATCCATTCTTTCCTTTATAATCGTTACAGGATAAACCTGCTTTTCTTCAACCATTCCCTGGTTGCAACAGTCTCCCTGTCCGTCATACCCTTCAACCAAGGTCATCTCCCATTCCCGTGATTTCATTAGGTGGGATTATTTGGACACGTGCCTTCAACCAGGTGTTATGTTTTTACCTTATACCCACAGCCTTAATGATTCCATCCTTCTTCAAATTGTTCTCTAATCCTTGAACCATATCGCGGATTCACTTCCAAATTCATGACTTTTATAAGCCCTTTGCCTCTCCTGATATGATAAGCCCTGAGATAGCCCGTACTCCTCTGGCGAATCCTCCATTGCCAGGACAGGTACTGGATAACCGTTTATTGTATCTTTACTTAATTGGATGGTATTCAAGAGTCTTTAATGCAGGCAGCCCACTGCGGAACCATACAAGAAGTTGGCAAGCAATTCCTTGGACGAATGCTGCATTCATAAATACCAATTCGGATTTCCCCCCGCTACCCACAAAAAACAAGGGATTAAACTGCACTTGGCCAAACTTTCACAAAGTCTCCCTGATTTTCATTAATGAACCTCAAATTCTCTTTTTCTGATCCATATCGTTGTGAGCACAATCTAGCGTTTATAATAGTTCCTGTTCCATTACTTAATTAAAAACAGAAGTTGCCGAAACCACTAAAAAAAGCCGCCAATAATGGCAGCTGAGAAATCTTTATATTTATATATCATATTGGCTTTTAAATTGGAAAATCTCATCGACAGCTTGATGATACCCACCCGATTTTTGAAAGGATTCACTAATATTTGAAACAGCTTTATGGAAGGATGGGTGGTTTAACAAATGATCTACCGCTTCATTAAGTTGATTTGCCGTCAAACTTTGCATTTGTAATTGAATACCTGCTCCTATATTGGCAACTTGCTTGGCAATTATCGGCTGATCCGCACTTTGCGGAATTACAATTAGCGGAACCCCGTAGTAGAGACCCTCATTGGTACTGTTCATTCCACCATGAGTGATAAATAATTTCGTGTATTTCAGCACCTCAGTTTGTGGAACATAATTTTTCACAATGAAGTTTCTAGGAATCTCCCCCAAGTCAGATATTTGAGCATTTTTCCCGATAGACATCAAGACAGTATGATCAGTGGCCTCGAATGCCTTTAAACATAGTTTATAGAAATCAATTTCTTGGTTATAGACAGTACCCAGTGAAATGTAAATTGGGCTTTTTCCTTTGATTGAAGTAAGGTCGAAGTTTTCTTGCTTTAATCGTGTGGAGATGGATGGACCAACAAATTTGTAAGTTTGGTTGAATACTTCTCCGAAAGGTTGAAACTCCCTAGTTGTATAAATGATTGTAAGTGGTGCAGGATTGCAAAAAACTTCGTAAGGAGAATCGATCACCACATCATATTTTTCCTTCACCAGTGCCGTCAGGCTTTGAAATTCATCGTTTATAGGTTTAACTCTTTCTGTAGGGATTTTTTTAGAAAGTTGTTCCAACATTTTATCGAATGATGCTTTTGTCTGCGCAAAAGATGTACAAGAATTAATTGCCGGAAGTTTAAGTATTTGTGCAAGTAAATATCCACAACCAAACATGGAATCGTGGATGATATAATCAAAATGTTCTCCTTCGATTTGCTTTAGAACACTAGGTATCACGACATCAGCTGTATGCAAAAGACCGTTGATTCTTTCGAGTAAATAATTTCTTCCACCAGAGATAAAGGCTTTTACAAATTTTTCACCGTCTAATGTTCGTACAGTAGCTCCGGTGTTCTCAATACGCTCTCGAAAAGCTTCTATCGTAAAGTACACCACCTCTTCTCCACGCGAAATAAGCTCATGCACAACTCCAATAGTTGGATTGATATGTCCTTCTGATCCACCATTAATAAATAAAACACGTGCCATTATAACCACTCCTTAAGTAAAACGTTCACTTGATTTTGTAAGAGTATGGGGCACTGCCCCATACCTTTCTCAACTATGTTAAAACTCCGTGGGTTCTTTTAGCAAGTGCAATCAAGTATCATTTTTAACTAAATTGCCCAGTTCAGTGAAAATCCTCACACTCTCTTCACCATTACCGATTTTCTTTAAATTGTTTTTCAATTATCTGTCCCATTACTAAATAAGAAAAAACCCTACATTATCAAAAAACAGCATATAAACGGCCTACTTAGGGTTAAACTCTTCAAGCATTACTGATTTCCCCATTAACTAGGTCACCTCTTAATTAAAAACAGTTAAATCCCACGTTACAAGAACGATTATATATGACAGAAAAGAATGGACAAAATCCTTTTTCAGATTTTAGCGATGTAGACATGCTCCAGTGGTTTCTTCACCGGCGAGAGCATTTAAAACAGCTACATGAAAAGTCCGCCAGCACCTTCCAAGCCTAAGAGCTTAGAACTTATTCAATTTATTGAACAATTACCCACTTATTCAGTGGAAATCCATGTAGACTTGGAAAAAGTTGTGGAGGGTTCCCTTTTTAAATCTTTATCTAGCCGGCACATTCGAAGGTATCAGGAATGGTATCAGAAAAAAGCCCCTATGTCTTAACAAAAGGAGCTTATTCCGTTGCCACATTATCCAGAAAGACAACCATCATTAAGAGTTTTTTGAAATTCCTGTTCGAAGCAGGCTATATCACGGAACCTATTCATGAAGGTTTCTTTAATGTTCGTAAAGATGATCGGCCCAACGGGATTGGGGGACCAAAGGAAGTCATTCAGCTACTTGATTACTTCAGGGAAATTAACCACCCCATCGTTTTTTCGATTATTCATATCCTAACGATGACAGGCATGCGTAATGAAGAGTTTACAAGACTCCGAGTCAAGGATCTTCAATATGATTCCATTTCCAGTACGTATTTTTTAGAGGTCCTAGGTAAGGGAGTAAAAAAAGGCAAATACCATTGAAAAAGGAATGAATAGTATTCGAATGTTCCGTTCCGCTAGAGGCATCGACGATATAGATGCAGCAGAAGGAGACGACCCTCTCTTTACGACCAATACCGGCCGTGCCTACTCTCCCTCTTATTTGTCTCAATTCTTAACAAAAGTCATAAAAGAGAGTGGATTGCCCTTTTTGAAGTTCCGTTCTTCTTCCGTTGGTCCTCATACCTTTAGGCATGCTTTCGCCATCATTTCTCACTTAAATGGAGTTAATGTCTATCAGATTATGAAGAGTCTGGGCCATGAGCAGCTATCCACTATAGAAATTTATTTGCAAAAGGTTTTTGAAAAAGAACGCCATGCGATTCATTTGTGGAAATCAGATGTGTTCGGAGAGTGTATATAATAGAAGAAAGTCGTCCTATTTAGAGAAGTTTTTGAAGCATATCGCTGATAACTAAGAACTTCTTCGTAAATTTGAACAATCATTTCCTTGGAATCGTTCATTGTTATACCGCCTAGTATATTATGTTTAGGCTCTTTATTTAGAGCACATATTCTTCTTGCTTTTTCTGCAAAATATGGTCCAATTACTTGAACTAAATTGAAAGGGTGGGAAAAAGAGGAGCGTCTCAAGGGGACGAATTTAGATCCTTTTGGGTCGCTCCCTTTTTTGACGTCACTTTCTATTCGGTGATGCCGGTGTTCACAATACGAACTTTCATATAAAATTCAACAGGAACGGTTGGGTAGCGGTCTTTCCATGCTTCTTTATCAAAGTTCCGAAAATGGCTCCGGACTTTTTCGCCGATTCCGAGCGGATCAATCTTTAGCTCCTGAAATTTCCTCATCATTTTTTCCGCTCTTTCCGTCGTCTCTTTACTCCATTCCTGCTCCACTTCTTTCATCGTGTTCCCTTTCTTCAACACGCTGGAAGCATCTTTAATCTCTCCTATCACCGAGACATGAACCGACACCCGCGGATTGTCTTGGCTGCCGGACACTTTATATTTCACTTTGGATCGAATATTTTCAGTAGCAATGTACTTTTTATTTTTGAAGCTTATTTCATATGTGCCTGTTTTAGTCTTTTCGTAAAAGAGTGTAAATATATAACTGTCCTTATTGGAAAGCTCTCCTACGTAGAGATCATCCTTAAAAAGAGCGAGACCTTTATATTGAATATGATCGTCTTTTTTTCCAATAATAGGTAGAAAAGGATCTTGATTGAACCCTTCATATTGATCCAGGAAAGCATGAACAGTTGGCTGAGGAATAATATCCTTCAGATTTCTCTCCATGAAATCGGAAAGATATTCAGCAGATGTCGGCGCATTAGGATACTCAAAAGTTAACAGCTCCTCTACGCTGCCGACGACGACCGCCATGTAAACATCTCTGCCAATATCGGTAGAGCGTCCAAGCGGATCAGCAAGCTCGGCGACTCCGTGTTTTGCCAGCTCTTTACTAATCAAAAAATTTTGCAAACGTCCCGTGGCGAGCTTTCTTTAGGCCTCCATCTGCTGCTTTTGTAAGATGTCTAGAATGGTATGTCCGATCGCCGTAAAGAAGGCATTGAGCGGCTTAACATCTATCCTCGCAGGATAAAAAGGAGCGGCGGCTGTTCCCTTCATCCGGTCCCCGTCCACATAGTCATAACCAATGGCCGAAACGTGCTGGATATCTTCAAGTATCTTTGTTTCAATGGAATAATTGAACAGCAAGATGAGCGTAAAGATGCTCCAAAAGAGGTACTTTTTCATGACGTTGGCCTCATTTTACTTTTAATCATTTGGTAAAAGAAGAGAAATGGAATATAGGCATAAATGACGTAAAGACTCACGAAGCCAATTATTGTATTTAGCTGCTCGATCTGCTCGCGGTTTTTCAAGAGAACAGCCACCACAGCTGTCATGATGAGTACTACAATAAGGCTATTTTTTTGCTTCACGGTAAACAGCTGCTTCAGTCCTCTCGTGCCGGCCCAAATAAGCAAACAAACACTATTAAGTACGTTAAACAGCCAAATGGAGATCCCCATAAACTCAAATCTTTCAAGAAAAGGAAAATCAGCAATTTTCCAAAAAGTTAATGTCGGCCAAATCGACTCAATTAATTGAGCCTTAGTAAAGTACATAAGGGAAACGATCATTATTACTAAATAACTAAAAGTACTGAACGCCGCTCCATAATGCACCCACTTTTGCGAGCATGGAGCATTTTTTATAAAAGGATAAAAGAAAAAAAGTGTTTCAAATCCCGTTAAACTATACGTCATCTTTTTAGAGGCGGATAAGAACTCAACTGCCGTATGATCCAAAATAGGCAAAAGATGAGAAAACTGCACGTGCCGTAATGGGAACTCTAACATTATAAAAAATATAGGAGTCGTTAAGATGAAACTGAGGAAGCAAATCCCAACAACGACTCGAAAGCCTCCGATTACATACACATAAACGAGCGATGAAAGAATCAGGGCCATATACCATGTTTCCAATTGCGGAAAGATCCAGACTTGAATCTGAAAAGTTGACGATACTGCAGTGAATAAAGATCTTCCCTTGCAAGAACACATTTTGAATGTCAATCTAGACTAACTACTAGATGAGGAAAACAAGGAGATCATAACCCCTGCAATCCAGTTAAATTTGGAATTTCCAGACTGGTGCCCGGCCTCAGCATACGAATCCTTGCGAACTCTACCCAGGTCATTGAACGATTATTGAATCAGTTCCATAAGGTCATCAGCGAGAAGTGGAATAATCGTACACCAAGCTCATTGCGGAAATACTAATACATCCATCGGATGGAGATTCCTTAATAGTAAACGAGCAGATGATAAGTAATTGTATTTATACTTATACCGTATACCATAATTCACAGTTTGCCTTGTCCTATTGTG
>NZ_JAOPHO010000051.1:0-31786 GCF_033141925.1 Peribacillus sp. CSMR9 | reverse complement strand
AAATTTGAAAGAAGGACACAATATATTGTTGCTAAACTTTTTATAAAAAACAGCTGTCGACTTTGTCGACAGCCTGAGACACCTTCAATCTTGAAGGTGTCTCTCACTTAATTCTATTGAATTTTATAATATCTCCGCTCAGGTCTTCCCACTACCCCGTATACGACTTCTGCTTTACATTTCTTTACTGATATCAAGTATTCCAGATAGCGTCTCGCGGTTGTCCTGGAAGCGCCGATTTGTCCGCTCACTTGCTCAGCCGACAAACCGATATCGCTTGCTTCAAGTACCTCGATCACTTTCGTCAAAGTGATTTCGTCGACCCCTTTCGGTAAAGCGGGCCCATCGTTCGTTTCCGAAGCGGCAGTTCCCTTTTTCAAAATGAGATCAACAAAATCCTGGTCTATTTCTTGTTTGGATTTCATCAGATGGGCTTTCTTAAGATACTCTTCGATTACTTGGTTGAAGCGCTTCATTTCAACTGGTTTTATTAAATAATTCTCTACTCCGTAGTGAAGCGACTTTTCAAGTTGTTCTTTATCCGTTGCCGCGGTAATCATGATGATATCCACATTCGGGAATTTCTGCCTTATATCCGGAAGAAGGTCTGTTCCAAGCTGATCTGGCATATATACATCAAGCAAAAGCAAATCAGGGCTTTTTTGCTCCAAAATCCGAAGCGTCTTTTTTGCATTGACAGCTTTTCCGACCACTTCTATTTCATCAAAGTTTTTCAAGAATTTTTCATGGATATCCGCTACTCGAAAATCATCTTCTGCGATGACTGCTCTTATCTTCAGCATTCTTTCCCTCCTCACTGTTCTTTAGGAAGATACACGGTGAATATGGTGTTTTCACCCTCGCTTTGAACTTCGATGATGCCGCCCAGCTCTTTTACGACACGATCAGCATTCGAAAGACCATACCCACTCGGACTTTCATTCTTTTTCGATGTGAAACCCCGATCGAAAATATGGGCGATAGCATCCTCCGGTATTCCTTTTCCGTTATCACTCACTTCAAATACCATATCATTTCCGATATCGGTGGCGAAAAATTTCACAAGTGGCTCCTCCATTCCTGAAACCGCTTCAAGTGCATTATCGACAATGTTCCCCAGAATCAATGTTAGTTGTGACAATTTTATATGATCCGGAAGTTTCTCTAGGTAACTTTGTGAGTCTATTTCAAAGATTATTTTCTTTTCCGATGCTTTCCCTATCTTTCCAAGCAACAGGGCTTGTACCTTTGTATCCTTTATCTGTTCGAACACGACACGGTTCAGGGAATGCAATTCGGAGGTTTCGCTTTGAATCATATCTATCGCTTCATCATATTCCCCTAATTGTATCAATCCTGATAGAACATATAGTTTATTGGTAAACTCATGGGTTTGAGCCCTTAAATCCTCTGAATGCATCTTCACTTCCGATAATGTGTTGACCATTTCCTCAATTTCCGTTCGATCACGGAACGAAGCGACAACACCGCTTACCCGTTCACAATCAAAGATTGGCGTACAATTCACAATAACGGATTTATCTTTCCATGAAATCTCCTTATCCACTTGCGGTTCACCGGACTTCAACACCTCGAATAAATATTTCGAAGGAAATAGGCCATCCACGTTCAAATGGCGTACGGACTCTTTAATATCCAGCAATTTTTTCGCCGGCTGATTCATCGATGTAATCAACCCTTTATGGTCAATGGCCAGAATCCCTTCTTTCACCGATTGAAGTACTGCATTTTTTTCTTTATATAAATTGGCGATTTCAAATGGTTCCAGCCCCAATGTATCTTTACGTATGCTCCTTGCAAGCATATAACTGCCAATGATCGATATCATGATGGCCACTAAAGATACAATCATCTCTTTGGACAAATCTTTGAAAATCTGGGCGCGGACATCTTCCACTAAAAAACCGACCGAGACGATACCAATTATTTTTCCATCCTTATTGAATACCGGTGACTTCCCCCGAATGGATAGACCAAGTGATCCTGCCGCTTCAGAAACATAATATTCACCATCCCGAATGGCCCTGCTATTATCTCCGCCTTCCATCCGCTTCCCAATTTCGGAAGCCAGCGGATGGGAATAACGAATGCCCTCTTTATTCCCGACAACGATGAACTCAGCCCCTGTTTCCCTGCGAATCTTTTCGGCAATCGGCTGGATTATGCCGGCGGGATCATCCGTTTCAAAGGCCTCTGTAACTGTAGGCATGAAGCTAATCGTCTTTGAAAGTTCCAACGCCAATTGACCTTTATCCTTCACTATTTGCCTTCCTTCCATATAGGAAAAAGAAGTCGTCAATAAGAGAATCAAAAACAGGCTCAACGATAAGACCAACCCGAGAATCTTGGTTTCCAGCGATACTTTTTTCCTCATATTCAACAGCATCCTCTTTTTTCATATTCATTCATTAAATTTTATAGGAGCATAATGATTTTACCATTTCTATTAAATATTGAACATTGTGATTACTAACCGTAGTTTGCGTTTATTTCATTATGTAAAAAGCGAAATAAATTTCTATGATCATCACCCTTTTGCTTATTTATGATTTTTTTGTTTATTTCTCAGTTTCCTATTAAAGAAAAAAAGTCACACGATCATGATGTGAGGATCAAGGAGCAGTTGTTTTACACCTTGTATCTCCTTTCCCTAGTGGGAGTGTTGACCGCTTAAGGGGGACGGATCAACGATAGGCTTTCTTTGGATAGTCCTGCTTCTGTCTTGCTACCATATCTTTTCTTATTGGAAGAAAGTAAAACAGTCTGAAACCTAAAATGCTCAAAGGAAACATCTCCTTTGAGCATTTTCAAAAACAGGTAAAAGAATTGATTTGTCTTGTATCAATGCCAAAAACCGTCCAGAACCTGCCGTTCCATCTTAAAGCCTGCAACAGATCGCGGACCGACAAAAATGGGATAATACCAGAAACTCGCACCATTATTTAGCCATATAAACGTATTCCTGAACAGACAAAAGGAAATGGCCCCTGGATCTACAGCAAATGTTGAAGCCGATTGTTGTTGAGGGATAAAGCTCGGTGGGGGAGCCGATGGTGCTTCCGAACCCGGCGGTGGTCCTGGAAATTGAGGCGAGGTTTATCTCCGAATTTAGAGATATATCGACGAAATCTGCAGTTTTATCTCCGAAAATTAAAATATATCGACGGAACCTGCAGGTTTATCTCCGAAAATTGAAATATATCGACGTAACTTACAGTTTTATCTCCGAAAATTGATATATCGACGAAATCCACAGTTTTATCTCCGAAAATTGAAATATATCGACGGAACCTGCAGTTTTATCTCCGAAAATTGGAATATATCGACGGAACCTACAGTTTTATCTCCGAAAGTAGAAATATATCGACGAAATCCACAGTTTTATCTCCAAAAATTGAAATATATCGACGAAATCTACAGTTTTATCTCTGAAAGTAGAAATATATCGACGGAACCTGCAGTTTTATCTCCGAAAGTAGAAATATATCGACGAAGCCTACAGTTTTATCTCCGAAAATTGAAATATATCGACGGAACTTGCAGTTTTATCTCCGAAAATTGAAATATATCGACGGAACCTGCAGTTTTATCTCCGAAAATTGAAATATATCGACGAAATCTACAGTTTTATCTCCGAATTTAGAGATATATCGACGAAATCCACAGTTTTATCTCCGAAAGTAGAAATATATCATCGGAACCTGCAGTTTTATCTCCGATGTTGAAATATATACTAATTCAATATAGCAATCTCCATAAATAGAAGGTCGCATAGGATTCCCAATCGGCCCATGCTTCCGATAGTTTCAGGATTTCCGCTTTCGTTGGTTTTGCTTCCGTTTCCATGACCAGTTTCATGGAATTATGCAGCCCGACGTCATCGATGGGAAAGGCTGCGGGAAAACGCAAACAGCGCATCAAGACATAGTTCGCTGTCCACGGACCGATACCCCGTATGTTGGTAAGCATTTTTTCAGCCTCCTTTACATCCTTTGCATTCAACAGCTTTTCTTTTGTAAGTTCCCCTTCTGCAATCAGTTGCGCAACACCTATTAAATATTCACACTTCTTCACCGTCATCCTCAAATCGGCAAAATCTTCGACCGTCAATTTCGCGATTACATCAGGCTTTGGAAACAGCCAATATTGCTTTCCTTCGAATTCAACAAAATCACCAAACCCCTCCACAAGCCTCCGTTTCAAGGTATAGGCATAAGTCAAGTTAATCTGCTGTCCAAGTATTCCCCAGGCAATCGCTTCAAATAAATCAGGGATGCCTATATTTCTTAAACCGAAGAATTGGCTTACCGGCTTTTGCAATAAAGGGTCATTTTGGGCCAGCTCATAAAAAGGAAGAAGATTCGTCTCAAGATCGAACCAGTGACGAACGTATTGGGAAACAGCATCCTTTACCTGATTATCCATCGGTGCTGTTCGTCCAGGAAACCGAACGGTCAGCTCCGTTTCATTCATCGCACTGATTTCTACTAAAAGTGTCTCGTTTTCGACAACAAGTGCACGATAAATTTTTTGATCAACAATTTCGAACAGACATTCATTGGAGGATCTTGATAAGTATTTAAGGTTTTCCGAAAAACTAAACTCTTTTGGTGCACGTATTCTCAATTCAGTCATGCCTTCGTCCATTGATAATGTCTCTTTCATTCTGCCCCTCCTTTAGCTTTATTGTAATGAAAAATGGATACGTTATCTTGCTCTTTTCTTTTTCATTCAACTCCCTTATTTTAACAGACCAATAGTCTTCTCCCCTAACTTTCCACTAATTGAATAATTACGTTATCTTGCTTTTATATTATCAAAATGTTTGTATATCAACCCTTTCTTGTATACTTAAAGAAGAGGTGAATGTGTTGAATCCGAAAAAAGCAGATTTCCCGAATGAATATTGGAAAGCCATTATTGATTGTGATGCAGCATATGATGATCATTTTTTATATGGGGTAAAAACGACAGGCATTTTTTGCAGGCCTTCCTGTAAATCCAGGGTGCCTAATAAGGAAAACGTGAAGATTTTCAAAAATGCCATGATGGCTTTGGAAGAAGATTTCCGCCCTTGTAAACGATGTAAACCGGAAGGACTGAATTTGCCGACAGAAGAATGGGTTGACCAAATAGCCGAATGGATCGACACACATTACAGAGAACCCCTCACATTGAACAGATTGGCGGATATTTCCCACGGCAGCCCCTATCATTTACAACGATCATTCAAGCGTGTGAAGGGGATATCGCCCACTGAATACATTCAACGGCTTCGCCTTGAAAAAGCAATGAGGCTCCTTGAAAATCCCGAACAGCCAATAACTGAAATAGGCTTGGCTGTCGGGTTCTCAAGCACACCCTATTTCCTGACGCTATTCAAAAGGAAAATGGGGAATACCCCTTCAGGATACCGGAAAGCTTATCTCAAGACTCAAGCGAAGGAGCGTGAACAAGATGAAGAATGTTAAAGAACAAACCATTGAATGGGCCATACTGCATTATGATAAGTGGCAATTATATATTGCCAAGACGGAAAAAGGACTTTGCTATGTAGGCTCTCCTGGTCAATCGTATGAAGAACTGAAGGCTTGGCTACAAAAACGCTTTCCAATGGCGAGCCTTGTTGAAAATGAAGAAGAGTTAACACCCTATCTACAAGAACTCCTAGAATATTTCGAAGGAACCAGGCAGACTTTCTCTCTTCCAGCAGATGTAAAAGGTACGCCCTTTCAACAAGAAATTTGGGCAGCGCTGAATCAAATACCCTATGGCAAAACCTGTTCCTATTCCGACATTGCCCAAGTCATCAAAAGACCTTCCGCTGTTCGGGCGGTCGGAACGGCCATTGGTGCCAATCCTGTTCTGATCACGGTGCCATGTCATCGGGTAATCGGGAAAAACGGGGCCATTACCGGTTACCGAGGGGGTACGGAGATGAAACAATATCTACTTGAATTGGAAGCACAAAAAAAGCGGTGATGAATGAATAAGGCGTGAGTTCAATCGGACCGCCAAAAAAAGCATCCTTTGTTTCTTAGTACCAGATGGTCACCGCTTTTTTATATGCATCACTATTAGGAATCGCATGTATCCCTTGGCCATGTGCTTTGCGCGGGTCCAAATCATATACCATTGGTGTATAGCAAGAGGTCTGCCCGATATTCACAACACCATTGCCCCCGGAACTGGCGCATGTATAGGCCTTACCATCAGTACTTCGGACGATCCTGGCATCCGCTTCATGGTTGTATACGGCGGGGCGTGTTACGGTCACTTTTGCCCAGGCGGTTTTACAGACAGTGCTGAATTTCAATTCTACGTACGAATTGGAATCGATCCATTTTTTATCCTTCGTTACCGCCGAACTTGCACAACTATCATAGTTAGGGCTTTTGCCATCATAAGTATGTGTTTCGGCCAGGGCCTGATTTTTCCCAAATCCAAAATCGACAAGAAACATCGACAAGGTCATCACCATGGATAAACCTATCATTTTAAGCCTTTTATTCAATTCATTCATCCTTCCTTTGCATAAAAATAGATGAAGGCTTTCCTTTTTCATTAATACCAGCCAGTTTCGCCTGCCGTATATGGCCAGTATGCAACTGCTTGAGCTTTTCGAGGATCTAAATCATATACCATAGGTGTATAGCATGTCGTTTGACCTTTATTTATTTCACCATTTCCTCCAGGAGATGCACAGCTAAATTGTTTATTATCAGTATTTCGGACAACCAATGCCGTTGCCTCCCCATCTGTTTTAGCCGGTCTGCTTAAAGTGATCTTTGCCCAAGCCGTTTTGCAAGTTGTGCTGAATTTCAACTCCAAATTGGCAGAAGCACCATTGGCATAAATTTTCACTGACTTCTTCGTGACTGCGCTATTTGCACAACTATTATAGTAAGGACTTTTTCCATCATAGGTGTGTGTTTCTGCTGATGCTTTGCTGGCAAAAAAATCAAGGGAGCCAAAAAGGACTAAAAAAGCTACAAAAAATGAAATACATAAAACCATTTTTTTCATTATTTCACTCATCCCCTTAACAAAATTTATACACTGTTCATCTTACAATTTTGTAATATTCTTACAAGTGATAAATTCCCTAGTTCATGAAAATTTACAGAAAACCTCCTTTAACTTGAACCCTGCCATCATTTATACGTCTGATATGTCTCCCTTTATCAACTGAATCACCACAGGACAAAGTCATTATGCCTATGAGCAATTCACGACAAATCCGGGAACAACTATGGACATATGAATGTCGCGTTTGAGACAAAACGGGCTAATAGGCTATAGTTGAACGGGGAAAAGACACAGGTCGATGTACTTAATGTTTTTTAAAATAGAGAAAAGCCCCAACAAAACTCGAATCATTTTGTCGGGGCTTTATTTTCATTTAGCAAGGCCAGAACCTGAGCCTTCGATAAGTTTTCTCTGATCAATCTAATGATGCTTTCATAATAGGAAAGATCATGCGGCACGAGCTCATCTCGTCCAACAAATCGATCGATCATAATCCTACGGCCTTCTTGATTCATTTCGAATCCCTTAATATTCACTTTGTCCTTCGCTTCGGTCCAAAGCTCTTCGAAGTCATTCAGTACTACCTTCACCATCCCGGAAACCTCTTCTGGCTGCAGGGTGAAATCATCGAAGCAATGTGCACTTTCATATAGAAAGACGTTTGCCAGTTCCTTGTCGATGAAATTTTCTTTCGTTTGATGGTATTCAATAATCCCTAATGGAACCAACTCGTCAAAGGAAACGTCAATGCCTATTTCTTCTTTAATCTCCCTGACTCCGTCGTATACCGATTCATGAGCCAGTAAATGACCGGCAGCTGTTATATCCAATAGATTCGGATAATCTTTTTTCATCGCACAACGACGCTGAAGATATAGGTAATCCACTCCTGCTTCCGAACTTGCAAACCAGCAATGGAAAACCTCATGCCAATGCCCCAATCTATGTACTTCCTCACGCGGAGCCACGCCGATTTGAATGTGATCGGAATCGAATACTTTCAACAACTCGGTTTCCATGGAGCTTCACTCCTAGCCTTTTTATAAAAAACTGCTTCACCCTTTTTCTTTTTTCCAATTTTTCGGGTTTAAATAACCTTTATATTTAGCAGCCACCTCTTTCCCAACCAAAAGCGCGCCCGCCCAAAACATGACTTCCGCAAAGACGATTGCACCTGTTATGACTCCCGCTTTAACGCCAGTCGAAAAAGGCGTAAAAGGAGCTATTACAGGAATGATCCAAGTGAGAAGGGAAATGATCAGGAATCCCATCCCTACTTTGTAAAACTTCGATTTCTTTATTTCCTTACTTTCTTTATCCAATTAAATAACCTCCGTCATGATGATTTTCATTTAATTCCCCCGCCGAACATTCCACTTTCAAATATACCATTGAATATATTCTTTTTTTTATACGTTTGAATGTTCATTTCGTTTCATAATATGAGATATAAAGAAATTTCAATTGAGGAAAGCTAGGGAGGGCATTGTCTATTAATGGATTGACTTTACCATTCTTAATGGATTTAATAATCTTATACATACTATTCTTATAACACTTGCATGCAGGAAAGGAAAAATCCAATGTACATTGAATTCATTGCCACAACCATAGAAGATGCCATATTAATCGAGAAATCGGGCGCAGACCGAATCGAGCTTGTCAGTGCTTTAGCCGAGGGGGGATTAACTCCCAGCCACGCCCTGATAGAAGCTGTCGTCAATTCGGTAAAGATACCAGTCAACGTTATGGTCAGGCCTCATAGCCAATCGTTTTGTTATACTCAAAATGATTTGGAAATCATGAAAAAAGATATCCAAATCATTCGATCACTGGGAGCGAACGGGGTCGTATTGGGTGCATTAAATGAAAAAAATGAAATCAATCGACCATACCTCGAAGAACTATTGACGGTATGTGAAGGTTTGGAGATTACATTCCACCGAGCCATCGATGACACAAACGACCCAGTCCTTTCAGCTGAAATGCTAGGACAATATCCAGGAATCACAACGATATTGACTTCCGGTGGACATGGGGATTTGCCCAGCCGCATGCAAACCATTCAACAAATCAAAAGAGTCTGCGGCGACATAGCGATATTGGTGGGAAGCGGCTTAAATAAGGATAATATCCTATCGATCCATTCCGAATTGCATACCGGTCACTATCATTTCGGTACGGCTGTTCGAAAAAATAACAGTATCATTGAAGGAGTCCAATTAGAAAAAGCTAAAGAAATCGTGAACATGCTAAAGAAATAATATCGGAAAGGGACCATTTCTTTGGTCCCTTCAGTTTATAGACAAAAGGGGTTCTATCTAAATTTAAATCAAAGTTGATGGAACGGAAGGTGTGAGACTCCTGCGGGAAAAGCGCGTCCAGGGGAGACCCCGCAGGCGCAAAGGCGCCGAGGGCGGACCGCCCGCGGAAAGCGAGTGCCAGGAGTGGAAATCAACGTTCAAATTTGTCTACAGTCTAAAGGGACCATTTCTTTGGTCCCTTTTATGATTCAGACATCTTTTTTTGTAAAAAGACTGAGTCCCAAAACCAAAAAATCAGTGCCGCAGAAAGGCTTATTGCATAGTAATTCTTTGTAGTTAAAACTTCCATACTGATGTCAAAATTAAGCACCGAAATATAAATGCATACAGCCAGCAAAGAGAAAAAAATATAAAGGCAAAAATAAAGTAAACTGAATTTTTTAGGATGTTTATTGAAAAGGACCTGTACCGGAACAGCAAATAATAAATAAGGAATAACCACATAAAAAGAAAACACGATAATACCAAGTACCCCCCAGGAACCCCCGCTAAAAATAACCAACACCGTGGAAAGCGATAGACAGGAGGAGACTAGACTAAAAAAATAAGAAGGAATCACATCGCTTAGCTCCGATACCTTTTGACTCATTTTCCAAAGTTCCATTTTAACCAACACCTCGCTATAAGCAGGCGGACAACGCAGCCTACAATAATACAATGGGAATTTTTACATAATCATTATACTATATAAAATGGAGGTGTTTTTATTTTGGAGCTATATATCGAATTATTCATTTTTCTGGCCATCATCTTTTTAATAGTGATTTCCAATCGATTCTTACCTTGGTGGGTAAAAGCCGCCATTGCCGTTTATTACTCTGTCATTTCCTATCTCTTCATTACCACTAAAAATAAAATTGATAAACAGTACGAGAATATCACTCCTGTACCTGACGCTTACTGGGATAAAAATTCAGCGTGGGTTGACACTATGACTGGTTATTATTTATGGTCCTTTTTAATAATACTCCTGTTCATCTATTTTAAATGGTTCACAAGTGTGAAAAGTAAGGAAGCGAAGGGATGGGTGATCGTTAGTTTCATTCCATCATTGGCCCTTTTTTTACTATTCATTTTCATATTCAGTTTTTCATACGGGTACAGGCCATAGGGGTTGGATATTGCCTGACTCAAAATTAGAAGGTTACCGCAGCAACCTTCCATCTTGAAATTTCTTAGTCTTGAGACTTAATTTTTGTTAGCGTCAGCAAAGTGCCCCATCGCATCACACATGAATTTTGCTAAACCATCACCATATTGGTCGATATTTTTGGTGAAGCGTTGATCATCCACGTACATTTGTCCTAATCCTTTGAAAGCTTCCGGTGAGTATGTTCCGAAGTTATTGTTCAAACAGTCATACCATTCTTTAATTGCTTTTTGTGCCTCCTCCGACTCGGGCGAGGCAGTACGGATTGACGCAAGGTTTATATAAATATCCGATACAATTTTCTGTGCATCTTTGGACATACCCGCCACTTTAGCCTTCGACTCATCGACAGCTTTATCCCCCCAACGCTCTCGGGCTTCTTCTTCATAAGGATTCTGACTGAAGTCAAACCCTTCAAATTTTTCTTTATCCGTCATTTGAATTTCCCCTTTCATATGCTTAATCGATTTATCGACCGTGTTAATTAATTTATCGAGTTGACTGCGTTTCTCCAGTAACATTTTTTGATGCTGCCTTAACGCTTCTTGTTTATCAAACGAAGTACTGCTTATCATTTGTTTAATTTCCTTTAAAGGCATGTCGAGTTCCCTGAAAAACAGGATTTGCTGCAACATCTCAAGATTTTCATTCGAATAAAGGCGATAACCGGAATCGGTTGTCTCCTCTGGCGATAATAACCCGATCTCATCATAATAATGCAGTGTCCGCACACTAATGCCAACTAAACCGGCTAGTTCTTTCACTTTCATTGCCACTGCTTCCTACCTCCTTTCGATATCATTTACTGTAAGGTATTACGCAACGTGAGAGTCAAATAGAAAAATGAAAATTTTCTACATAACTTGAAAAGACGATCCTTCCTAATGAAGAATCGCATGATAGTCAGAGTTCACACTTTAAAATTCCCTTTTTACTCGTGAGTTTGGGCCTTTTACTCGTGAGTTTGATGCTTTCACTCTTGAATTGGGCTTTACTCGTGAGTTTCGGCCTTTTACTCGTGAGTTTGAGCCATTTACTCGTGAATTTGACGCTTTTACTCGTGAGTTTTGGCCTTTTACTCGTGAGTTGGGCTTTACTCGTGAGTTTTGGCCTTTTACTCGTGAATTTCGACCTTTTACTCGTGAATTTGGGCATTTTACTCGTGAGTTTTGACGCTTTTACTCGTGAGTTTTGGCCTTTTACTCGTGAATTTTCGCATTTTACTCGTGAATTTGGGCCTTTTACTCGTGAATTTGGGCCTTTTACTCGTGAGTTTGGCTTTACTCGTGAGTTTGACGCTTTTACTCGTGAATTTGACGCTTTCACTCGTGAGTTCGGTCTTTACTCGTGAGTTTCGGCCATTTACTCGTGAGTTTCGGCCTTTTACTCGTGAGTTTTGGCCTTTTACTCGTGAATTTACGCATTTTACTCGTGAGTTTCGACCTTTTACTCGTGAATTTTCGCATTTTACTCGTGAATGAAGCATTTGCTCTGTATGAAAGTTAGCTCCGATCTTAGCTACACTTTTTTTCTCCAATGATCGGGAATGCTTAAAGAAGGCGGTAATTTTGTATGCATATCGCCTTTGGCCGAGTTAACTTGTGCTTGTGTGATAAAGAAACTTCCGGTGAGATCGGCACCGCTTAAATCAGCGTCCCTAAAGTCGGCGCCGATAAGGTCAGTCACTCTCATGTCAGCTTCCCTGAGGTCAGATGCAATAAACAAAGCTCCTCTTAAGTTCGCTCCCCTAAGATCAGCACCTCTCAACTTTGCACCGATAAGGTCGCTCCCCCTGCCTATTTTGTACTGTTTTTTTTGATTTTTCTTAAATGAAACCTTTGCACGTACCAGTTCACTTGTGCGCAGAAGTAAATCATTAACGGTCGCTCTATGGGCTGGTACATTTAGTTCCAATAGAAACTTTGGACTTTGCTTAGTATGATATTCCATGTCTTCAAAAGCAGCCTGCAAATCCCGATGAAGTGGTTTCGCATCTTCTAAATTCAGTGCTTCATTTAAGTAGCAAAGCATTTCATGAAGTTGTTGCATAATAGGAAATACATCAAACATTTCCTTTGCTGACGCTGGGTTGTCTCTCCAATCGTTTCCATCATAAGTGATTTGGGATACCTTTTGACCGGCACCAAAGCATTCATATACCGTGCAGCCCCTAAATCCTTTTGCTCTGAGATTTTCATGGATGCCGCAACGATAATCTGATTGCAGGTTTGAACATGGTGTACCTCCATCTTTATCAAATGCAAAATCAGCAGATTTTGCATAAGGCAAAGCTACACAGCACAAACCAAAACAATACTCACAGTCTGCACGCAAATTATTAAGAATACTATCGTCATTCGTTAATTGACTGAACAATACTTACACCTTCCTTTAAAAACTGGCTCTGCCTTTCTAAAACCAATCGTTTCATACTAGTAGATTTTTTTCTTCTATAAGATAGACTTTAGTTTTTCCCATTCTTCAAGTGAAAGTTTTTCGGTCATATGCTTATATGCATCAGGGACTTTTACCAAACACATAAGTTCCAGACTATTGCCATCAGGATCAGTAAAATAGACGGAAGCGTTTCCTTGGTTCGGACGCACAAAAGGTTCAATGGTTGTCCTTTTACCAAAAGGGACGACTTCAATTTTTAGAGATTGAAGCCAAGTTAACGAACTTTTCATATTTTCATAAGATACCCGAAAGGCGATATGCCTTAGTGAAGGGTGGTATGGAGTTTGATATTCTTTCCCTTCCCATAGGCCGACCCAGCTTTTGTTTTCCTCTATCCAAAAGAAGGCAGTATCTTCATCCCTCCAAGCTAGTTTCAAGCCTATTTTCTTATAAAAATCGATTGAGATGGCCAGGTTCTTAACGGGTAAATGGGCTTCATATAAACCTTCTATCATATTACATTCTCCTTTCTCCTTTTAAGTAATGAACCCTTTTGCCGGGAAAATATCTCGCGATTATTTCTTCATTGCTGCTTCAGCTCTTAAATCCTTTGCTATTGTCAAGCGGTCAATCCTCGCTTGCCCTTCGGTACTTCACGATACCTCCCCACCTTTTCACAATTTTTATTCCTGGGAATGCGGTCAATGAATAGAGGAATGTGGATTTATAGGTTCTTACTAAAATGGTAGAATGTTACCTTTTGACCGGTATCCGCATTATTTTCCGTATTAATCGAAATCCTTTCAAAACCGTTTTTCACTAAAACCTTTTGAGAAGCCATATTGCTGCTTGTCGTTTTGGCATGTATTTGAGTCACATTCAATTCCGGCGCAAGATTAACCAAAAGCTTTAAAGCTTCGTTCGCTATCCCTTTTTGCGTAAACGCTTCACCAATTCTATATCCGACATGTGCCGTACCATTAATGGGGTCGATATCCACAAGATTAATCCTGCCGACGATTATGCCTGAACCATCCTTAATCAGATAAAAAGAGGAGATAGCATCTTCTTGTTCTTTTAATAATTCCTTATGCCTAATCTCAAACGTTCCAAAGCTATAATAATCATCTCCCCGGCTTTGGACCGTATGCTCGAAAAACCTTCTATTATTGCATTCAAATGCAAATAACTCTTGTGCATCCTGTTCATTAAGCCTATCAATGTATATATCCTTCATTCCTTCATCCCTTTCCAAAAACGCTAAGCATTACCTATCATTCAAGAAAACCAAGGGCTTATCCTTCCTGATAAATGGATAAAGATTTTTTTCATTCAACAGTTTTTAGCAGGAAGCATGTGCCTTTAGTAAAGAATCTATTTTTGATCGTTTAATGCTGTCATTTGGATAACACTGTCACATACTGACAAATCGTGATACCCTCAATACCATATCATTCCAAATACTATGAACCCATCATACCAACTAATTTCTATAAAACTCCACAAATAGTTGAGAATAAATCTTTTTACATACGTTGTATAAGTTGTAAAAGCTTTTACAAAAAAACGAGGGGAATCATGATCATGAAGTCTACTGAAGGAAATTTTATCGAGCGGCTGCAACGCCAAGAAGAGGATGCATTGGAATTTGTAGTGGATACCTATTTGCCACTAATCAAGGGGGTCGCATATAAGGTTCTCTCACCACTCAAGAACGACGGTGTTCTGGAGGAATGCATCAATGATATTTTTCTCTCAATCTGGAACAATTCGAAAAAGTTCCATGGGGATAAAACAGATTTCAGAAAATGGATTTGTGCGATCGCTAAGTTTAAAGCGATTGATTACTACAGAAAAGCCATGAAGAAAATGGAGCTTACGTCAGGTTACACAGAAGTAGATTCAGAAAAATCTGTAGAAGATGAACTGATTATATTGGAAGACAGAAAAGAACTGCTTCAGTTAATCAATCTCTTAGAACCTGTTGATCGGGATATTTTTATCATGAAGTACTTTCTAGGTTTGAAAAATGAGGATATATCGATAAAACTCGGGTTGACCAAAGCATCAATAGACAATCGTATTTATAGAGGGAAAAAGAAGCTAAGTCAAAAAGCTACGAATCTTAAGTTAGGAGGCAGCGTCGTATGAAGGATATTTATGAATTATTAAATGATATGGACATAGACGAAACTGAATTTAAGGAAATGGAAGTCACCGAACTAGAAAAAGCCAAAATCAAAAGATCACTCAAAAAATCAATAAGCAAGAAGAAAAAAATGAAGCGTTGGCAGAAGAATGTGCTGGCTGCTTCCATTATATTCGGATTATCCACCGCAACGATAGGATTCTCGTTTACCGCTTCTGCTAAAAGCATTCCTTTAATAGGAGATATTTTCAGCTTTTTAGGTAATGGAAAAACGGGTCTCTATGATGATATCAAGAATACTGGAAAGGGTCTTTACGGTGATTATAAGGCCTACTCCAACGAAATTGGCCTTACCGAAGAAAGCAATGGCCTTACTTTCACGATAAATGACGCCATTTATGACGGTAAAACGGTAACCATCACTTATACTATTGAAAGCGAAGAAGATTTGGGGGATGGATCATTCTATATTCCCGGCCCGAATATAAAAGAAATGAAAGCCCAAGCAGGATCGGATGGAGTTACAAAAGTAGCTGATAAAAAATATGTAGGCTTATTAACGGCTAGTAATTTAGAAGATCTTAAAGAAGATAAGGTAAATATAGACTGGGATATAAACAGCATTAGTATTACTGACGAGCATAAAGAGATAAAAGGAAATTGGAACTTTGCCTTCTCTTTAGAGGCAACCGAAAGCAACGAGAAGGTCATCAATAAAAGTGTAGATCAATATGGAGTAAAGGTTTCCGTTGAAAAAATCGCGATATCACCGATGTCATTTGTCGTTCACTACAATCAAGAAGTTTCCGACTTGGTTAAAAACAAGTGGGATGACGTCTATGTTGAATTGACCATTAAAGATGACTTAGGAAATGTTTACTCTGGTCAAGGCAACGGAGGAATGGGTTTGGGTTCTTATAATATGAGCTGGAGTAAAACCTTCCAAAAAATTGATCAGAATGCTACGAAACTGATTGCAACTCCTCATTTGTCGTTACGGAATTTCACCTCAGAGAATCATGGGGAAGTAACCATAACGGAAGATGGTAAAGAAAAGGTGTCATCCTTCCCATCAAAACCAAAAAATGCTCCCAAAGAGTTGGTATTGGACGATATCATGATTGATTTGAAGAAATAACTGTTCTATTCACGAGAGGTATACAGAAATCCTGATCCGAGAGCGGAAAGGGTTCATGTATGCCTCCTTTTTATTGTTCCTTCTAATCCAGTTCGTGAATATGGATATATACATGAATCCCTTCAAAAGTCAAAAATAAATTATTTTCTTCTGGTAAAAAATCAACGGATGATGTATCATTGTCTTCAGATATTCATTATTCTTATTTGGTTAATCGGAATTAGGAGGAATAGATATGATTGGATATGTGTTTTTAAATCTTGCCATAATGCTCGTTCTTTTAGGCGTTTTATTTTACATGAATAAGAAACATATTTCTTTTACAAAAAGGGTCTTTACTGGACTTGGTTTTGGGATCGTATTCGGACTTCTTTTGCAGTATTTCTATGAACCTCAGTCAGAAGCGATCATTAAATCGGTCGATTGGTTTAACATTGTAGGTTCCGGCTATGTCAAGTTCCTGCAAATGATCGTCATGCCGCTTGTCTTCATTTCGATCTTATCCGCATTTACAAGATTGAAACTAACTAGTAATATCGGAAAAATCAGTGTCCTGATCATCGGAATCCTGCTTGGAACGACTGCGATTGCAGCAGCCGTGGGGATCACCTCTGCAACTGTATTCAATTTGGAAGCCGTTCAAATTGAGCAGGGGGAAGCAGAGTTAAGCCGTGGTGATCAAATATCGGAAACATACGGTACGATTCAGGATAAAACGATGCCGCAGCAAATCCTTGAATTGATTCCGTCTAATCCGTTCCTTGATTTAACGGGAGCACGTCCGACTTCAACCATTTCCGTTGTAATTTTTGCTGCATTTCTTGGAATTGCCTATTTAGGAGTCAAAAGGAAGCAGCCTGATCAAGCTGAATTTTTTGCTAAAATAGTAGATACATTGCACAGCATCATCATGCGCGTAGTCACATTGATCCTGCGTTTAACACCATACGGAATCTTGGCGATCATGACGAAGACGGTAGCTACGAGTGATCTGGATGCCATCCTGAAGTTGGGGAAATTCGTGGGGGCCTCTTATGTCGCCCTGATTGTCATGTTCCTCATTCATTTGTTATTGCTGACGCTTGCAGGATTGAATCCAATGGTATACTTGAGAAAAGCTTTCCCGGTATTATCGTTTGCCTTCACGTCAAGAACAAGTGCAGGAGCACTCCCATTGAACATCCAAACACAGAAACAACTAGGGGTTTCCGAAGGAATTGCCAACTTTGCCGGATCCTTCGGCTTATCGATCGGTCAAAATGGCTGTGCCGGCATCTATCCGGCCATGTTAGCGGTCATGATCGCTCCAACGGTGGGAATCGACCCACTAACGCCTTCCTTTATAGCCATGTTGATTGCCATCGTGGCCATTAGCTCTTTCGGGGTTGCAGGTGTAGGCGGAGGAGCAACCTTCGCTGCCATTCTAGTATTATCTGCAATGAACTTGCCAATCGCCTTGGCTGGACTTTTGATTTCCGTCGAGCCATTGATCGATATGGGAAGAACGGCTGTGAATGTCAGTGGAAGCATGACTTCCGGTATTCTGACTAGTAAAATAACAGGCGACCTGGATAAGGAACAGTTCAGCGAAGAATCATCTTTGAAAATAGAAGCTGAAATGTAAAAGAAAAAAGCATCGGACTGCCTGTCATAGGAAGTCTGGTGCTTTTTTTGTATAGGTTAATGAACCTGTATAAAAATCACTTCAACTGCTTTTGGTTTTCCTGATCGTATATCCACAATAAAGAAGGATACCCAGCATCGTTATCAAACTGCTCAGTATCAAATTAACGTTCCCTTGGTAATGGGTCTGTTTCAATAAAACTTCAGGTGCATAAAGGAGTATCGGAATGATGATGGAAACCCAGGATTTGCTCCATAAGGATATGAGGATGAATATTGAAATGGCTAGTATAACAGCAATAATATTACCTGTGTTATCAAGTTTTATAAAAGTTGTACTATAAATGCCACTAAAAATAATTAAACCTGCAAATAACGCAATCGAGATTATGCCTAGTCCATATAGGAGTACACCTTGCTTTACCTTGGATAATTTATGACTAGCCATATACCTAAAACACATCATATAAATGAATACCGAAAGTATGCCAGCAAAAGGATAACCAATGATTTCCCACATTGAAAATTCAATACCACCATTTATAGCTTTTGCAATAATCCAATAGGAAAATGCCCCGATTAAAATCATCACTATATATTTCAGCCATCCCATAAAATCAACAGACATTTCATCAGAAAGTTGCTCCATATATTCTTTTGGACTTCTGCCTACGATATGTTCCACGCTTTTTTTATTCCTTTCAGCTTCAAGAAGATGGACCTCTAACTCTTCGATGATATCCTCGATTTCAGCCGTTTTCTTTCCACTTGAAAAAAGGTATAATCTGAGGTTTTCTAAAAAGTTTTGACTTTCCTTGGATAACGCTTTGTTAACATCAAGCACCTTTACATTCCCCCTTTGTTTTTCACTATTTTATTTACATTTGAACTTAGCTTATTCCAGCGGTCAATGAAGACTTCCAGTTCGCTTTCGCCTTTTTCAGATAAAGAGTAATACTTCCGACTAGGACCTGCTGTAGATTTCTTTAAAGTCGTAATTACTAACTTTTCCTTCTGCATGCGTATTAATAATGGATAAATGGTACCTTCACTTAAAGAATCAAATCCATATCCCCCAAGCTTTTCGGCTAATTCATACCCGTAAACCTCCCCCTCTTTAATGATTGCTAACAGACAACCTTCCAATATCCCTTTAAGCATTTGAGTTGATGTCATGGATATTAAATCACCTCCCCCTTTGTCTTGTATAACAAGGTATTAGTTTAAAAAATATTACTTAAAAAAGGAAGATATACTTTATTTTACATTTAACTACCTTGTATTGCAAGTGTTTAATCCCTTATTATTCCTTTAGTGGGATTTCTTCTTTTTTCGGCTATGTTAAAATTTTTGGCGATTTATTAGAGCCACTTATTTTTTAATGTCCATTTTATTGTTAAACTACCGGATACATTTTAATTAATAAGTAAATGCAAGGTATTTTCTTGTTTCTTATATCTTCCCTTTATTTCACCAACACCATCAATTGTAAGCGAATCAATATTTTCAATGGGTTTATTCTCTAAAATCAGATGTAATCTATTTATGTTTTGAATTCCATTTCCAAAATAGGCAATAACGGGTTGTTGAATATGATAATCTTCATTGTTGATTCTTACTTCTAAAAAGCTCTTATGTAAAAGTCTATCTTCTAAGGGGATTATATTCATCGGATCATAGGTTTTGGCAGTTATTTCCCCTTCAATATATAGATGAATTCCTGCTTGTTGATAAAATTCTTCAAATTCATTTTTTCTCTTTTCTAAAGCAAAATTAACTGCTTTCTCTGTTTCAGAACTTATTTTCACATCTGCTATCGGATATTTTATATAGTCACCGGAATGCTTTTTAACTAGGTCATATAATGTTTCTTCTATACAAAAAAACTTTCCATCCAGCCTGGTGAAAGCTCCTCCAGTAATAAACACATAAACAAACCGGAACTATAACAACTCCTTCTTATACTAGAAGTAGATTCATATTTGTTTAGTAGCTGTTGTCCATACTTTTTTAAAACTGAATGGTAATCATGTGGGCTTTTTTCCGAATAAGCCTTTAATTCCACATACCACGCAGGTCCCTCAACGGTTTCAATTAATTTTTCATATGTTAAATACTCTTTAATCTTGGCTGTTCTTTTTTCTCTTAAGGCTATGAAATTATTAAGATATTGTTTCTTCTTAATAATGTTGTTTTCCAACAACGCACTATAAAGATTTGTTCTTTCCTGATTTCGTAATTCCACATTATCTTTTGACAACGGATATGTGATTCCCATCATTTCATCAGGAAACCGTTTTTCACCTTTTATATACTGATAGCCGTGAAATAATTCGTGAACAAGTATTGAATACAAACCTTCATATTCCTCATACGATTCCATATTAACAATTGCAGTGGGATATTCTTCATACAGAATGATTGTGTCTCCAGTAAACTGCACATCCCAACTTAAAATATGATATGTAGATTGTTGATTGTTACTAAATTTAGGATGATTAAATAGATAAACTTTTTTCTTATCATATAATGCATATGCAACAAGTTCAAAACCCGGCCAATAATTTTCCAATTTCGCTTTAAACAAGTCTTCAGCAATTCGATTAAGATAATGAGTCATTCTGTTCCTCCCCTAATTTAAATGTCCACTATTTCAATTCTCTTTATACACTTTAACATAAATATCCAAATCCCACCTTCATCTTTCGAGTTATCTTGTCTACTTGATCAACCTTCATTATTTCAATACTCTTGTTGTTTTTTAAATGAACTTCACATAAAATGCCACTGTAAAATATCAGCTCATGGGAGCGAATATCTTACAGTGGCATTTTCCTTCTTTTATGGCCTGTAATCACTTTTTCATTTGCCTCGCTGCGTAATGATTGGTCTGAAAAGCCGATAACGATTGGAACATATACTGGACAGCAGCATATACCCCACATGCAAGAAGTATTCCTGCGAGTGCATCCAATACAGCATGCTGTTTCGTGAATAGCGTGGAAAGGATAATCAGTGTTCCCAATGTAGTGACACTGATGTACTCCCATTTATGCTGCTCTTTCCGCTTATGAACGACGATCATCATGATGAATGTAGTCAGTACATGAATGCTGGGAAGACAGTTAACAGGTTGATCATGACTATAAACAATTCGCATTAAATGGGCAAAGATATCGTTCCCCACCACTTCTGGACGCGGGACTGTCGATTGCCACAGGCAATATACAAGAAAACAGATAAGTTTCCCTGATACCAAACTGCCTAATGCCACAAAATAATGCTTTCGGTCAACGAAACAGTAGTAAATCAGCAATCCATAAATATACGGGTACCAAAGTAAATAAGGAACGACAAATTCTTTAATAAAGGGAATCTCCCCATCTATTATAGTCGTAACATCGACAGCGTGACCTGTGGATTGATTGATTACCGAGTAGATGGAACTAGTAATCACTAAAAGTAATAAATAACATAATGGGTGAAAGGATAAGATAGAATTGTTTTTCATGCTCGCTCCAGCTTTCAATATATTGGTTATTTTCCAAAGATTATTATACAACATTTTTCACTAGATTAACTCTTTAATTGCTTAAGTTAATGATTCCCATGAACTAGTAAAATGGATATCTCTTACTTTTCACCAGACCCAAAATACATAACGAAAGCCATGGTATGTTACCACGGCTTGGAACTTAAAATGAATATGCGAGAAGGTAAAGGTGATAACACTGCTTTCTCTAGATTTTGTTATGGCGTCTTTTCCATACATACGTTAAGGTAATGAAAATGTAGATGCAAAGTGTCATGATCGTTACGATTATGGATGTCGTGAAAATGATTCCGATCAGGATCGTTATTAAAGCGATGATCGCAGCCCATGTCGTATACGGGAACCATTTAACCGAATAGGCACTGGTTTTTCCGGACTGTTGTTTACGTGACTTCAAATGGGCGAATGCAATGATCAACCAGATGAATAATACGGTATATCCCAGCGATCCCATTAGGAAATCGAAGGTCTTGCTTCCAGCAAATAAGGAAATCAGTACACCGCCGTATAAAGCGGACGTACACATTAATATTGCGAAAACAGGAACTTTTTTCTTGGATAACCGTGAAAAGATTTTCGGAATGCGACCGTCCACCGCTTGTGTATACAGAACGCGGGACGAACCATACAATCCAGAGTTCATCGATGAAATGATCGCCAGCAGAACGACGGCGTTCATAATATGGTCTGCACCTGGAATCCCGATCATTTGAAAGACCATCACAAACGGACTTTCCGGCACACCGTTTACTTCATTCCAAGGGATTAAGCTAACGATGATGAAAAATGGAATGATATAGAAGGAAATGATCCTTACCAATGTACTGCGAACGGCTTTTGGAACCACTTTTTCAGGATTTTTCGTTTCAGCCAATGTGACCCCGATAATTTCCGTTCCGCCATATGAATAGATTACCACCAGCATCGCGGTGATTAAACCTTTTGATCCATTTGGAAAGAAACCGCCATGCTCAGTCAAGTTAGAGAAACCGACGGCTGTATGATCACCAAAAGTCACGAGCAATAACAATAATCCAGCCATGATGAACACAATGATGACGGTAATTTTAATTAAAGCAAGCCAGTACTCCGTTTCAGCAAAAACCTTTACCGACAGCAAATTAACCGCGGTAACTAAAACCGAAACAGCTAATGCCAGTATCCAGATTGGATATCCAGGCAGCCAATATTGAATGAAAATCGCCGCAACCACTGATTCGGCCGCGATATTCAATACCCACATTTTCCAATAGATCCAATCCAGGAAATAGGCAGGATACTTTCCTAAAATCGATTGGACCAAATCCCTGAATGTACGTGCACCGCTATTGCGGACCGCCATTTCAGCTAAACCTTGCATGATGAATAAAAGGATGATGCCTCCTATCAAGTACGCAATGATTACGGAAGGTCCTGCCATATCAATGGCTGAACTGCTTCCTTTAAATAAACCTGCCCCGATGGCACCGCCTAATGCCATCATCGTAATATGCCTTGAAGTCATTGTCCTCTGTAAATTCCGTTTGTCCGTCTCCATATCCTTACCTCCCAAAAATCAAAAAAAGCATATCGTCTCTTCCTTCATAATCAAATGAAGAAAGAGACGATATGCCTTAAGCTTACCGCGGTACCACTCTTATTGGTTCTTTTTTAGAACCCTGCTTTAAAAACCTTGTAACGAAGGTCAATCGTTAAAACAAAAGAATAGAATAATTCCTATCTTTCACTTTACCACTCCCAGGCAAGTTCAAAGTATCATTGGACTGCGTTGCACCAACCCGCAGCTCTCTTTACCGAATAATGTGCTTTTACTACTCCTGATCATTGCGTTTCAAAAATTAAATTATATCTGAATATTTTTAATAATATCCCATACTATACGGACTCGAAGTAAATTTGTCAATAATTTTCTTAGGATAATATTTTCAAAGGAACAAATCATATGAAATCGTGGTGGGCCAGCTATATGAAATCAGTAAAATACTATTTATGATAAAGTATGATTGGTTATCACTGAAACCTTTATAGATTTTGTTTGCCCAAAGGATAGTATAAAAGAAGCCTACCAACCTTCTGGGGAAAACGGGATATTATTGATTTGCTCATTTGATCACACTTTTACATATTTGCTAATTTAGTTTTCTGCCTTGTAGCTTTTAGGCGTTAGACGTAACACGTTAGCAGATTTACAGATCATCAATCCCCCTAGAAACTTGAGCATTTCCACCTAAATAATAGGTAATATATCTGCAGTTGGATTGTCTCCTAACGTAGTGTTATCCCAATGTTACTCACTTCTCATTTCTTTTTATGAACCTTCTACTAGCAAATCATCGATTAATCCTTAGGTTTCTAAAAAAGGGTATTTTTCAAAAAATAAGTAGGCAATATATAATTATATTGTCTAAGACTGTAGGCAAAAGAGATTTTAATTTTATAACAAAGTTGATTGGAGCGGGTGTGCGAGACTCCTGCGGGAAAAGCGTGTCTAGGGGAGGCCCCGCAGGCGCAATCCGAGGGCGGACTGCCCGCCCCGCGGAAAGCGAGTGCCCTACGTTCTAATCAACGTTCAAATTATACAAGCCATAAAAAAACTGTAGACAATATATAATTATATTGTCTACTTCCATATAATAGAGTTAAAAGTGAAAGAGGGTTATTAAAGATGATTGGTCATGAACCTAAAGAGTTATTAAAAACTCTTCTAAATGATTATAAAATGCCTGCAGCATCATTAAGTAAAATTACCGGAATATCTGAACAAGTCATTTTAGATTTTGCGAACGGTCGAAATATTCAATCTTCTATAACTCAAACAGAAATGATGGACTTAATAGATTTGGTGGGCCTTTTAGTCATAGGTGTACCTTCAACCGATGCAGATGAAAGGGTCTCCGCTATAACTCAAGCACTGAACAATGAATTTGGTATACCAGTAGAGACGATCTCCTTATTCTCTAATCTTGAATGTGAAGATATCGAAAAATTCATGAAAGAAAAAGATTCTCTTTCAATCGAGAAAAGGTACAAACTTGCAGTAACAGTCCTTTTTTTGCATTATATATTTAAATGATTTGTTTATAGCATTATCCGAAAAGAGGATATACCGTCGAATAAACTGTACCCTTAGAGTAGAATGGCTAAAGAAAGAGGAGAACGGAAAAATGGCTAAAAAGCTCTTTACAACACCCCTGACCAAGAATTTGATAAACTTCTAAAATACTTATATTAGAACAGAATTTTCTCCAGAATGCAGGTTCCAATAGGATGCAATGGTTGTATTCTGCAACTTTGCCAAGAAGGTTCCATGCCTATACCAAGGAAAAGTGATTTTTTCCCCAACTATCACAGGTCTGTCCATCGGCTCGGAACCAGCCGATGGATGCTCTGCCCTATAAAAAAGGATTATTCCTTTTCATCTTTATACCAGAAATTCTCACTAACAGAGAAAGAAGTTTTGATATTTCGAACGGTATGCCACCAATTTTTAGGTGTGTACATTAATTCTCCAGAAAACTGGTCCACAATGTAGGGCTTGGTATATTTGAAAGTTGAATCCTCCTTTAAATCCAAATCGAATAAATCCTGCTTCAAATCTTTCACATACTCAGTATCATCAGGACTGAAGAAAATCCACTTTTTTTGGCCAAATACTACTGCATTCCAATTATGTGATTTCTCAAAATCCTGGTGTATTGGGGTTCCTGTTCCAACCGAACCAAGGAAAATCCATTTTAATTTCTTGTTGTTTTTTGTCTTGATTGTATTATGGTTGAATAGAGATGGACTTTCAAAATAACTCTCTAAATCCTCATTGCCCATTATCGAAAAAGGCCAGTCACAATACAATTTTTCGGGGTTATCATTTAAAATACCAATGAATTTACCAAGTTTTGATTTGTAAAATTTTTTTTCTTGATCGTATCCTGATTTCCTAATGATTATTTCCCTTTCTCCATAATTAGACTGTAGATAGTCTGTATCCCAATCCCTAGAAGGCCATGAATCTACTAATCCAGTTATTATCAGTGGCTTTTTACCCGCATAATTTTCTTCAAAGTCCATTAGTGATAATTCTTTATAGTGTATCTTTTCTATCAATTCGCTCATCCTTTCAGAGTACGGGATACAATGTTAGATTTTCAAAATGAATATGAGGTGAACCTTGGGTGACGCTAAGGTTATTTTCACCATTTTTATTACAGCCGAAAACCGGATTAAAAAAAAGCAATTCATTGCTAAGGGACTTTATAGCTTTAGCTGAATCAAGTTTGTTTCCTTTAATATCAAATCTTCTAAGTATTTTATTGGTTAATTTCCCATTTTTAATGACCAAACCATATGCTGGCCGGATTACAAAATTCAAACCAAGTGATCCCCCACCCCAGGCACCTCTGCAATAGATCCCATTGTCAATTCCTGAAATTATCTCCTGTACTTCCATATTGCCAGAATCTAAATAGGTTGTTGACATTCTTGGCATCGAAAGTGAAGATGAGTCAACGCTTCTTGCATTACAGGAAGATTGTAAGCCTAGGAGCTTACAGGTTTTTGCATTATGCATCAAACCTACGTTTACCCCGTCCTTTATTAGGTTCGTCCTAAATGCTTCATTCTGTTCCGCATCCAATAAATAACTGCCATTTTGCCCAGGAATGGTCGGATCATCGAATACGTTAATTTTATATTCTGACCATTTGTATCCCATCGTTATTCCATTTGGCTTTAAATACTCTAGATAATTATCTGCTTCTAACGTATGACCAAAACATTCGTGTACATAATGGGATCCAGTCCATGGCTCAAGCACAATTTGTGTTTCAATCTTGCGTTCAAGTTGCTGACCATATAAAGCTGCTTCTATTTCCGCTAAAATCACTTCAAAATGATCGATTAATTCAATACATGGAGACTTATTAGTTCTTGTTTGCCATATTACTGGAATAATAGATGCTGAAGTCTCTATTAAAATCATTATAAGGATGGAATACTTTAATTCATAACTGCTCAAACCGATACGAAGTTTAAAAGACTTCCAATGCCTTAAGTGATCATAGCTATCCCGTTCAATGAATGTTAAACAATGATTTAATTCTTCTTGAAGAAACTTATTCTTTTCATTCTCGTACTCTGGTGAAACAACCCCTTCAACAGCTGAATCATATGATATTAAATATTCATTGTTCATGGTTTCGTATCAGCTCGACTAATTATTAATTGCGAAGGATCGTTATGGATCTTTCCGTCAAAATCCGGTAATTCCATTCCAAGTTTTGATGCGAATACTTCACCCAATTTATAACCCTCTATTCTCATAGGCAATAATTCGATGCAATCTTTTGATAAATCATATCCTTTTTGATACAGCTCCAAGCGAAGGCAACAAATTAAACGTAATATTAAGCCATGTGCCTCGATGGTATCCACTATATTTCCAGTTTTACTAAACCAATTTAGAGCCTCTTCATAATGACTATCCTTGAAAAAGTGAATGCCTAAAACATAGGCAGCCCAATATGAATCATCACCTGTTTTAATTGCTTTTTGATAGCAATTCATAGCACGTTCAATTTCACCAGATTGGGTATAGAGAATGGATTTCAATTTCCATCCTATTGCGCCTAATGGTTTCATTTCAAAGGTTAAATCATCTATTTCAGCTAGACTCAACTTTTTATTAGATGAAATTTTCTCCATCGTTACCTTCGGGGAAATCTTATCTTCCTTGGAATATACAATTTCCCTCCCCATTTGCCCGGCTATATATTCCCCTAACCACCTGAAACTTTCAGGTAGAAAACCACTTTTAATTGAATAGGTCATTGTTTTCACTTGATTAATGATGCCTAGACTCCCCAACACATGTAAGGTTTCGTCTATATCATTGGATAACTCATTAGTCTTGGGATCATAAAAATAATCCAAATCAATATCTACAATAACCTGTTCATTAATTATGAATTCTCCCAGATAATCAATACTTGTGACATGTAACTCAATATTATTTAATTGTACAGAAGCAGAATTTTTCCCGTTTCTAAAGCTTGATATGAATTCTTTTCCATGATTCGGTATAAGGGACAAAAGGCCCCATAGCAATTCACTAAAACCCTTTTCTCCTAACATATGAGGGTATACCCATATAATTTTCCGAAAAAGACCCTCTTGTATTGCGGCGTACAAAAAGTCATCAATCCCATAACAATATCTTCCATCTTCCCTGCAAGGTATATCTTTTTTCAATTCATCAATACACAGACCCTCTTTAATGAACTGACTAATTCTTTTAATTTTTGAATTTTCTATCAACTTTAAATCTAAGTGCTGATCAAAATAGACCAAGGTACTATTCCTAGGAATTTCATTGACCCAATATGAAAATACTTCACTATGTTCCTCATATACATATATTTTATCCATCATTCTTGATTAATCCTAAGTTCAGAATCCAATCTATCTGGTCTTGATTGAACTTTTGTTGGCGGCTTATTTTCCTTAAACTTCCTATTTCTACCATTTCTAAAATACTTGGGTGAATGGGACCCCTAACTAAATTTTTTTCGGTCGCTGCATATAGCCATATGACCATTTCGGAATCACCAGCTACTTTTTTTCCACTTAGTGCCTCGGATATTTCTTTAGAATATGTTTGGTACGCGTAGTAAATATGGCCATTATTTTTAACCAGGTCACTATCTATTCTGAAAAATGGGTGTTTATTGACTGTTAGTATAGATAAAATGGCATTTAAAAATTCGTGTTTTAATAACAAATGATTATTTTCAGCCGCAAGGATAAACTCCTCGTTTTCAGACAAATAATTATAAAACGCTTCCTCGATACATGTCCCTTCCCCAGCATAGGGCAATTCCATGTAACCCTCGAAATGTTTGGACGCCAGGAACTTATGCATAAGCAGCGTTATATCGGTTTTACGGAATTCCAAAGCCTGAAAAACACCGGGAAAAGAAGTTCTTAAACCACCATTATGTTCAATGTTTCCACTCATTAAATTTCTTACAATCGTTGTAGCCGTTGCTACAAGCTCTTCTTTATCTATTGTTTTTATGTGATTTAAATGATCAGCTGATAAATTCAATTCATCCAATTCATCATTTAAAAAGTTATTTCTATATTGGTAATCATATAATAAATTGTAAAGTAACTCGTCCAGTGAATAATTCTTTGGCTTTAAATCATTTGCCATTTTTCAACTGCCTCCTTCATTCTTTGATAATTTTTCTGTGACTTCGGAATTAATATTCCTTCATCTGTATATTTAGGGTCTTCATATGTAATGGCTTTTAAATTAGGGCATAAAGGAAGCAAGTAATCTAAAAGCTGGATTTGTTCATCCATTAAAACTCCATGATGCAGATCTCTGAATTTCCCTTTAATGATTTGACAGCCTGAAAGGTGCAATTCAAAACAGTTTTCAAAAGGCAATTTTTCTAAACCATTGAACATCTTTTCATTTGTATTCCCTAATAACCATTGATAACTGAGGATATGACCAATATCTATAGTGATCGGGGAGTTTGTCTCCTCGACCAATGTTCTGAAATAATCAAATCCATTTATTTCCCCAATAAAGAAGTTAGTACCTTCAGTGAATCCAGGAAACTCAACTGAAACTGGAACAGCCAGTTCAGATTGGTATTCGTTGATGTTCTTTATACAAGCTTCCAATCCTGTTGGTGTCATATATGGCGGCAAAGGGAAAGGGACGGTTTTTCCTTTTATTGACCACAGGCCAAGATCTTCTACGATCCATCTTATGTCATATCTTTCTATAATCTTATTTGTGAATTCTATGATTTCCGATTTTTTGTAATATTCGGTAGCCCCCATATTTAAAATCGTTTGATGGAATGCTCTTGCCTTAAGATGTGGATTGGCTTCGAATAATCTATCATAAGCATCAAAGTAATCCTCAGCTTTTAACACACTTCTATTTTTCGGTTGAAAGGCAAAGAAAATATAGTTAAACTCGTCTTTATAATTTTGAAAAAAGCCTTTCATCTTAAGCGTGATGTCGTCATGGTCCCCTTTGCTTGAAAAACCTATATCTTCCCCCCAAGGTAAATCCATGCCTAAACCAAGTCCAAGTTTTTCCTTTACATCTGGAAATTTTATCTTCTGATAGACTGTGCTCATTAGTCTTTCCTCCCCATAAGTTTTATTAGTTAAGGTTAATCACACCTTTTTCGACAAAATACTCTAGGTACTTTTTATCGTCTGCCTTGCTCATTATTAATGAGTTTCCGAATACTTCTAAGGATTCTGGGACCAAGAAGATTCTTTGCCAGACAAAATCCATGATATACGTTTTATCTAACTTAATGATTTTAGTCCAAGGGTTTATCAATAAGGTATTTGAAGTGATATCCTGTCCTTCCTTTTTGTATTTATCAGGAGGCAGCTCATCATTCTTTTGGGGGTTGATATTTTTATGCAGCTGCAGGAATCTATTCAGCTTTTCTTCAAATGTTATTCCGTCAGAGTATTGAAATGTAGCGCCCATTCTACCCATCCCATAATTGAGTAATTTGTTTCCTCTTAGATTCTTGCTTGATTGAATATGGATATCAGGATTATTTGTATCTTCATAAATATAAGTGCCTGGTTCCAAAACGAGCATTTGCATGACGTCGATGCCAATTTTATCTTGATTTTTAAGTAAAAATTCCTCAGAACATTCAATTTCATCCTCGGTTTCACCAGGTAAACCACCAATTATAGACATCCGCAGCGTAATGTTAGCATTATGTAAATTATCTATTATCTGTTGATAATTACTAGATTGCACTCCTTTATCCAAGGAGTCTAAAATCCTTTGAGAATTGGTTTCATAGCCAACAGACATTAAAATGCAACCTAAATCACTTAGTTCAGAACAAAAACCAGCGTCTAACAACACATCCTCAAGACGGTTCCGTGTACTGAATTTAATTTCATAACCTCTTGATTTAAGTATTTTGACTGCATTGACGACAAGCCGCAAATTAGTATTCTCATCTATGAAATTAATTCTATTAACCCCATAATTGTTAATGATATCCTCGCACTCGTTTGCTACCTGCCTTGCCGTTTTCTGCTGATAACTTTTTTCTTTTCTTGATCTATTACCATATGAACAAAAAGTGCATCGTCCCCAGTAACACCCCACACATGTAATCAAAGACATATGCACTTCTTCATCTAGATAGTTTTTGTACGGTAAATCAGAAAAATCAGGTGGTAAGGCATCGGTGATCCTATATGCAGACTTGGAAGGGACATTTTCAACATTATTTTCATTAAGCCAAACAATATCCGGCACCTCCACGATTTGGCAATCGTTTTTCAAATACCTGTTTAACATGAATAATGTTTCTTCGCCAGCTGAAATTCCTAATGAATCCACAAATTGATTCAATCCATTTAGGCTTAAGAAAGATGATTGACGAATCATGATTTGTTGCCCGCCCAAAATAATGTGGGTATTGGGGGAAAGTTCTCTAATCCACTTGCATATTAAAAGGGAAGGTAATATTTGGCTATAGTAAGCAATAGAAAGCGCGAAGATTTTTGGTTTATCGTTTAGAATTTTTTCTTTGATATTTTCGTATAAGGTCTTTGTTGCTATATCACTTTTTTTCCAGCTAAAATCCCTTACCGACTCAAGGATTTCTTCCAATGAGGTAATTTCCAGTTTTAAAAACGAATTGACTAGCAGTAACTCTATGCCTTGTCTCACCAACCGAACGTCATACTTCAATGAATCAGAAGATCTTTTCTCAATGAATACATTATTGTAAAGTTGCTTTTGTTCTTTTAATAAGTATTTAGCCATTTCGACTTTATATACCCATTTTAAGTCTTTACTTCCATTTTCATTGATGCTCACATATTCATTTAAACAATCTTCACTAAAGAGGGTATGGCATAATTCAATATTTAAATCAATTTGGCTTACACTCATTCCTTTACTTCTCAAAAAACTAGTAATCATGGGTAAACTTAAATACGGAAAGAGCCTGGCTTCAGTTAGAGGAGGAAAAACTATCATGGCATCTGAATTTTTCATCTGAAAAAATTCTCCTTTTATTTATCCAAAGAGAGTGCTAGTTTTATAAAAGCTAACACTCTCTTTGGATCACCTTATGGATTTAGGATCTAACTTATTTTTCTGCGCCCGTCACTGTACTGAAACGGAACGCATGAAATGCACTCCCCACTTCCAGTTCTTTAGCTTCGATTACTTCCAGGTTTTCCACTAACTTTTCCGCTTCTGTTTTTTCCACTTGCTTTGTCATATGTTCACCTCCTTAACATGTATGATCGATGGCCTGTAACTCCAAGGCTCTCATCTATTTTTCTGTGTCCAACGTATTGAAACGGAACGCATGAAATGCACTCC
>NZ_JAOPHO010000050.1:0-31873 GCF_033141925.1 Peribacillus sp. CSMR9 | reverse complement strand
GGAGGAAGATGAGAAAGAATTCGATTACTTCTTGAGTAATGTAACGGAAAAGACGTGCCAGCTCTGTTTTAAAAAGGCATTACAATAAGCCAAAGTCTGTTCATGAAGATACAATGGCCGCTTAACTGAAAAAGCCGACCCAATTGGGTCGGCTTTTTCACGCTTCACGACTATTTCGTTACTTCGATTTTTCCATTATTCGTTTCCAATTTCACTAAGTTTTCACCTTTGCCAATGACAGTATTGCCCTCATACTTACCAAGGATATCTACCTTTCCATTGTCGACATGAACATTGAAAGTTGTATTTGTCGGTTCATTTTCTGTTTTGATCATGATTTTACCGTTATCACTTTCGAGGTCGATCATCCTATCCAGGTCTTTCGTGACCAATGTGATTTCACCGTTACTCGATGACCCAACCAGATTTCCCTCTACATTATTAAGATCCACTCTTCCATTAGCAGATTTCACTTTGACTTTTTCGGTTATTATATCATTTAATTCAACACGGCCATTTTGAGATTCCACATTTAGAATTTCACTTTTCAATTCAGATATTTGCAATTTTCCACTATCGGATTCGACTACAAAAGATTTATAGGATTTATCAGGCACATATACTTTTAAATGTAAGGATTGAATTTGAAAACCAAATCTAGAAGTATGTCGATCTTTTAATTTTATCGATAGCTTCTTGCCTTCCACATCTGCAGAGAAATCCAGCTTGGAAACATCCACACCTTTTGAATCCAACTCTATCCTGGTATCCTTACCCTTCGTTGGAATGATCTCCACAGCTGCATTGTCAGTGTCGACCTGAACGTCCGTCACAATCTCTGAAATTGTTTCTTCCTCTTTAGTCGTTTTCTGATCCGTCACTTGGGAAACAGTAAACAGACTTCCTATTACTCCGACCAATAACAATACAAGTGCAAGGATCGATAACTTTTTAACATTAATCATTTTTTCAAACCGCCTTTCACAAGGGAAGCGTTAAATTTTAAATAACGAATGAAACCTTTGGTTAAAGCGCTCGTAGCGAAAAACATTCCCATAGCAATGAAAATGCCAATCCCGCTTAGCCCCAATGCGAAGAACAGTTCGAATAATTGAAAGTTGCCCACTGCAAGGTTGAAAAAAACGCCCAATGGAGCAAGAATGAACGCTATCGCCGATGCCCATCCTGCAATGACAACTCCGACCAATGCAATAAATGGCCCCAAAACGATCACTACATTAAAGAATCCCAAACCAATGACTGCCCAAACGGCCCGCATTACATTACCGGCAGAAGTCGATTGTTCGACCTGACCTAAATGGTAGGATGCCAACAGCTCCTTGGAAATATGTTTAGGATTCCCAAGGGAAGTGGAAATTTCCTGCTCTGTCTTCCCTTTTTCCATTGCAATTGTGAAATACTCTTCGTAATCTTGGAGGATATCTTCCTGTTCCTCTAAGGAAAGCCCTGTTAAAGATTCATTCAACTGCTTTAAAAACTGTTCTTTATTCATCAGTTCACACCCTCCTTGATTAATTGGTTGACCCCATAGGAAAATTCATTCCATTCCGTCAGCAACTCTTGAAGGTATCTCCGGCCTTTATCGGTTAACTTATAATACTTGCGCGGTGGCCCTTCTGTTGATTCTTGCAAATAAGTCGTAAAATACTCTTCCTTCGTCAATCTTCGTAAAAGTGGATATACCGAACCTTCCGATATCTCGATCTGATCTGAAATCTTCTGTACAAGTTCGTAGCCATAGCGATCCTGCTTATCCAATAAGACCAGGACGCACAGTTCCAAGACACCTTTCTTAAATTGTACATTCATAGCACCATCACTCCTTCCAAGAGTTCTTTAGTATAGTTTAATAAACAGTACTGAACACCGAACAATACATATTATGTAAATAATTTACCACATGGTACTGTTCATTGCAAGGTACTGAAAATATTTTATTTTATATCTTACATGCAATCCAATACGGGTAGAAGAAAATACATATATTCATGGCTGTAAGAGAATACGATGTATAATAGTAAAATGTGGAAGGAGGAGTTACTTTGGCCAACAAAGAAATAACGAAAAAGCAATTCGAGTTTCTTGAACATGAATTTAATTACCTTGAAAAGGAAGGCGTCATCTCCCAGCAAGAGAAAGTGAGGATGTTAGATTCCTATGACGTAAAAGGTAATTTGAGCTTCATCACTATTCTATTATCCATTGGGGCACTTCTTTTAGGTCTGGGGGTATTGACCTTTGTCGCCAGTAACTGGATCTATTTAAGTAAAGCGGTCAAATTCGTGCTTATCATTGCATGCCTCATCGGGGTGAACTTTGCTGGTGTGAGGTGGCAGGCACGCTTTCCCAAAACGTCACGAAGTCTGCATTATGCAGGGATTCTAATATTTGGTGCAGGGATTTTTCTAATTGAGCAGATGTTTAATATCAGCATCAATTTCAACAGTTCCTTTTTATTATGGGCGATCGGTACGGTATTCATCGGTTACTATTTGAAGGATGTCTTCGTTCTCCTTTTTACATCTTTCCTGCTTTTCATTTATATTAACGGAAGTATTTTCGTTGATGAAACAGCTTATCCGCTTGCCATTCTTGTATTTTTACCGGCTTTATACATTATGTTAAAGAAATTCGATTACCCTAAATATCTGACCTTTTTCATTAACGCTTTAGCCATCAATACAATTGCCTTATTTCTTATGGAATTCGTGCCTAAGCTGGAGTTTGAAAATTCGAATACGATTGTCCTTTCCATTCTGTTTGTGTTGGGAATCGTACTGGCCTATATTCCGGTAAGAGCTAAATTACAAAACATCACCCACATACAAGGGCATATGTTACATGGTATTACTGCACTCTTCCTTACCTTTGATTATTCAATCTGGTTCCCTCTAGCTTATTTCGTTTTTCTGCTATATCTCATTCTAAAAGGAAGTTTGACCAGCATCGTGATCATCTGTGCACTGATTTTCAGATATTACATCGATTCCTTTGACTTCCTGCCAAAATCGCTTACATTCATCATCGGCGGCATCATGCTTATCGGTTTTGGCTTCTTCTTTGAAAATCGACGAAAAAAAGGAGGAGAACTCAATGAATAAACCATCATTCCGGCCACTCATCGTATTTTCCATTCCAGTCTTGATTCTGTTAGTCTTGGCGCTTCCTCCAGTCTGGACAACAATGACAGGCGATGTAATCAAAATCAAAACTGCCCCGGTCGATCCGACTGACTTGTTTAGGGGCAGCTATGTGGCATTGCAATACGAAATTGAATCCGTTAAGCCATCACAACTCGATGGCTCGATTAAATCCGATTTCAATACTAGAAATACGGGTGATTATAAAAAGGTATATGTACGTTTAAAACAAAACGCCGATGGACTATATGATGTCGATTCCGTATCGAAAGAAAAACCCGGCAATGGCATTTACCTAAAAGGGGAATTGGAAATCCCTTATGACCTGCAAAATGCTAAAACCATTCAGATCAGATACGGTCTGGACAATTATTTCGCATCCGAAGAAAAGGCTAAGGAAATGGAGAAGGACGCATTGGCCAATCCTTCAGTGGCCGTGGTAAAGGTTCGTAATGGCAATGTTGTATTAACGGACATTATCATTGAATGAATGACCCGATCCCGGATATGACTAGCAAAAAGAGCATCTGAATCGATGCTCTTTTAGTTGCTGTACTTTTTAGATGAACGTCAAATTGTTACTTAATGACTCGTTTTGCCCCTATATATTTTTCTTTCCAATACTTATCACTCATTTTGACCACCTTGACTCCTTTGGTCGTGGTCCCGACAAATGTGCCATTTCCATAATAGATTCCAACAAAGGAGACCTGCCCTTTCTTACCTGTAGCATAGAAGACCAAATCGCCCGCCATTAAGTCTTTTTGTTTCACGGCCTTTCCGATTTTATACTGTTCCGCACTCGTTCTCGGAATCTTCATTTCCGTCGCAGCATTTTTATATACATATTGGGTAAGACCACTTGCATCGAACCCTATTGGTGTCGTCCCTCCATATTTATAGGAGCTTCCCACCTGCTTCTTTGCCAAAGCAGCAACTTCATCACCATAATTAATAGAAGCTGAAGCATTAGCCGGACTGAATATGAATGCTGTCAACAATGCCCCGAATAAAACTATGGCAGCAAGCCATTTTGAAACTGGTAAACGATAACTCATTCTTTTTCCTCCCCAAACTGAAAATGAACCACAATTTTAAATGTATGTTGCATTTCAGTTTTCAGACCAAAAAAGATTTCATTGGTCCACCATCATCCCTACAAAAAACAAAAAACCAGATACCCGTTGTGTAACCAGTACGGTGTTATCTGGTATATTCTTCTTTTAGTAGATTACGGAGTCAGGGCCCGTTACTTGGGCTCCTCGTATTGTCGAGCATTTTCACTGTCACTTAGACCTTTTGTGGTATGATCGACCACACCGCCGACCCCAAAGAAAGTAAGCGCTATGAAGTTAATGATGCCTAATGCCCCGTTAATTGCATCATCAGTTATGCTAAAGCCTATTGGGGTAATGAAATTGTTTATGAACGCTGCAACCATCTGCGCCAAAAATAAAAGCCCCGGAAGGAGTACAGTGAATATAAACGTCGGATTCTTAAGGCGCACTTTCCAGTTGATCATTGCTTTTCCCCCTATCTATCATATTAAGTCAACTTTATTGAAAAATAGTTACGGACTTGCTATATATTATGCTGCTTGTCCATTTTACGTTCGAAAACTCCATGAAATTCACCTTTAAAAAGGTCCATCCGAGGATGGACCTTCTCTTAAACATCAAAATAGTTTTAGAAAACTAGAGTGAGAGAAACCAATTCCCTTTACGAAAAGTGTAAAATTTTGTAACTTTTATACAAGACATACGTACATGAATGAGGAGGTGTAAAATGAAAAAGTATCTTTTTTTCACAATTAGTTTCTTATTGATATTCATGATATTACAAGTTTTATCCGGACTTATTCTAACTGCTGCATATGCCCCTGATTTTTCAGGATCAGGACATATCGGCGGTACATTATCCAATGAGGTCATTTTTGTGCAACGTTCGGAAATGCCTATAATGATAATTGCTGCAATCTCTGCTATATCAGCCTATTTCATTTTAAATAAAGTCGCGAAAAATAATTAAGCAGTAGAAACAAAAATAAAGAACGTTCGATCCATGATCGAGCGTTCTTATATCCCAATGTAATGAACATAAATCAATAGGCATGATACTTGCTTTTCGCTTCAATTTTCCCCATATTTGCCTGAGGATGAAATCCTGGAGTGATATGCCTTTACTTCCCCTTACTAAATGACAACTTTTACACTCGATATTCCTCCAAAAACAATCGAATCCGTTCAGCAGCTTCCGTCAACCTCTCAGCCGGTTGGACCAAAGCCATCCGGACATACCCTTCACCCTGTTTCCCAAAAGCATCTCCAGGAACGGTTGTAACTCCTGCTTTTTCAATCAGTGCATAGGAAAAATCTCGTGATTTCCAACCAGCTGGAACTTTGGCCCAAATAAACATGGTCGCTGAGGTCCTCGGCACTTTCCATCCCCCTTCGGCAAGGCCTGATATCAAGGCATCACGCCGGGACTCGTATTCCTTAACCTGATCGGATAGCAGCGAAAGGTTGGAAGTAAGCGCCATTTCGGCTGCTTTTTGGATGGGATAAAAAACCCCATAATCAATGTGTGATTTCAATGTTCCCAAGATGTTCAGCACATCGCTATTGCCGACCACATACCCAATCCGGCAGCCGGCCATATTAAAGGTTTTGGAAAGTGAATTAAATTCAATCCCCACTTCCTTGGCACCAGGAATGGACATAAAACTAATTTGTCGATGATTATCAAAAATCAACTCAGAATAAGCAAAATCGTGAACCACCAGGATCTCATTCTTTTCCGCAAACGATATGACTTCTGAAAAGAAAGCTTCATCAGCAAGGGCGGTGACTGGATTTCCCGGATAACTGATGATCATCATTTTCGTTTTTTTCACTATTTCATCCGGAATGTCGTTGAGCTGCGGCAGGAATCCATTCTCCGCAGTAAGCGCCATCGGATGAATGATTCCGCCGGCAAGCTCAACACTCGCTTCATAAATTGGATATCCCGGATCTGGCACCAGCACATAATCTCCCGGGTTTATCATCGCCGTTGCCAAGTGTGCAAGGCCATCCTGGGATCCCATCAGTTGCAGGACTTCCTTTTCTGCATCCAGTTCCACTCCGTAACGCTGCCGATAAAAGTAACGGACTGCCTCATGGAATTCAGGCGTACCTTTTAACGTATATCCATAGGAATTAGGATCCTGTGCATACTTTACAAGCGTATCCACAACAAAATCAGGCGGTGGTAAATCCGGACTTCCGACACTCAAATCAATAACATCCATCCCTCGTTTCATCGCTGCCCGCTTGCGGGTCGCCAACTCTGAAAATATCCCTGTTTTGAATCTTCCGACTTTTTCTGATGGACCCATATTCATTCTGCGATTCCCCTTCATTAATGATCTTATATCTATCATTATAGCAATCAATCTACAATATTTTATACCCTTAATTAGAGTTCATCAGTATCTGATGAAGAGCTTCATCAAGATGATGGAATTTAAATGCATATCCTTCCTTTTCCAACCTCTCAGGTATGACAAAGCGGCTTTTTAATATCAATTCCGTTTCGGTCCCCATAAAGAAAGCCCCTATTTCAAGCATGGGTGTTGGGCAAGGCATTCCTATCCTTTTATTCATGTTCTTTCTCAAATAGGCCATCAGTTCACGATTTGTAACTGGGTGCGGCGATGAACAATTGAACACCCCGCTCAACTCCTCATTCTTTCTCAGAAAAAGGACAATGTTAAATAAGTCTTCTATATGTATCCAACTGAATTTCTGATTTCCTGATCCTTGATGTCCTCCCAGGCCGAATTTAACCAAATTCCTATAAGGGGTCATCACTCCCCCATCGCCCAATACAATGGCAATCCGTAAAGCAATTTGTCTCGTCTTGGGTAAGCGGAAATCGAAAAATGAGCGCTCCCACGCTTTTGCTACATCAACGGAAAAGCCTGAACCGATTACACCATGCTCTTCTGTCATTGGTTTATCTTCAGCATGCCTGTATATGGTTGCCGTGCTTGAGTTTATCCATAATGAAGGAGGATTTTCACATTGTTCAATCGCCTGTCCGAGCACTTCAGTCGTATTTGTTCGTGAATCTAAGATTTCTTTCTTATTCTTGACATTGTAGCGGCAATTGACTGTTTTTCCGGCGAGGTTGATTAACATATCCGAATTATCGATTGTTTCCCTTATTCCTTCTTTATCTTCCCATCCGATATGCGGGGTTTGCCTGGAGATGATTCTTACCTCATATCCCAAATTCCTGAAATGATTTTCAAAGTATTGACCGACAAAACCAGTCCCGCCAGCTAAAACCACTTTCTTCAGCATATAACCAACCCGCTTTCTGTTATGTGTTAATAGTTCGAGTAATAACCAGTAACATCCTTTTTGTGAATTACTTCACAAAAATTATACCATATTATTACATTAAATAGTATATACCACAGTGGCAATAATTAAGGAACTTGTCCAAGCAAAAGGGTAAATTACACATAAATTAGTAATGTGGAAAATTATAAAACAAAAGGATGATTACAGTGTCAAATAAAAAACTAAGAAGAACAAGTAGTTCTAGAACTAGTAATTTTAGAACTAGTAATTTTAGAAGCGGCAATTCCAAAATTGGAAATAGCAGCCGCAGGGCTGGCTTGATAAGAGTCTTGGAAAATTTATTAAAAAACAATAACGGTAATTCAATCAAGGAATTTAAACGGGATTTTTAAGAGGTTTCTTTTTTAAAGATTAATATGGAATCCCTTTGGAATATTCTAAAGGGATTCCATATTAATAAAACATTAATGCTGATTGCTAAGTTTTGGTTATGTATAGCTATATATTTCTGGTAAATAACTGTTATATCCAATAGAGATAAAGGAGAAATTACGATGTACTTTCGAGACTGGAAACCTAAAAAAGACATCAAGAAATTAACGGAAATTACGGTAAGTAATTTTCGGGTTTCGTCTGATACAGTGCATGAAATTTTGCAAAAGTCACATAAGGTACTTGTGATTTGTAATGATAAAGGTAAAGTAGTGGGATTTCTTTGTTATAATCTTTATTTATCTAAAGTGGCTCATATTAATTATATAGTGCTTGAGAAGAAGTATAGGGGAAAGGGAAATCTGCAATCCCTTTTACCAGGATTAGTAGCTTATGCAAGAAAAAAAGGGATCCTTGTAGTATCCGGTTTTGTGAACAAATATAACCCTGAGGCATTGCAAAAATTTAAAGAATTTGGATTTAAACCGATTTTAATTTATCATGATGACATTCTAATTCAATCATTGATTTAAAAGGGTCCTCCTGCCCCCTATCACCATAAATACGAAGAAATCGATTAAAATACATTCTGTTTTATCCTTCATTAATTGGACTCTCAAATAAGGAATATTAGGATTACACGGATATATGAATCTTGTGTTCCTCCATGCAATGAACAACAAGGAAAATGAAATCGCCTGTAAATTCTACATGGATTCATAGGCATTTTCCCTGTAGTCTATTCAACCTTTTATTAAACCTTAATCATGATCTAATTCCTCTCTAGGTTGCTTCATTAAAATGATCTGTTCTACATTTAAACATGGACAATCTAATTGAACGAAAACCTCCGCCCATATGTCCTCCCTTGGCATGGTATTAGAGATTCCTTTAAAAATGCCAACAAGTAGAAACTGGCTACCTTATACGATATCCTAATTGAATTAAACAGGAACGGTACAATATATATTAGAAGGAATACGCATTAATATACAACTTCGAACGATCATTATTTTTTCCTTATTTTCAAAATAATTCAATAAATCATGCATCAAAACGTGTATAGTAATGATATACACTGCTTAATGAGGAGGAAATTATGAAATCAATTGAACTAATCATCTTAAATCTGGAAGAGGTCAGAAGAAGAAACATTAAACTATGGATTTCAATACCTAATGACACTCTCCATTGGAAACCAGATGACAAGGCAATGAGTTGTTTAGAAATGGTTAGACATGTCCTTGATAGTGAGCATTACTATCATTTATCTATTAAAAATCAAGGTAGCTTATCTGTTTATGAATCACCATTCGAAAAACAGCCACTTATCTCTGTCGAAGCAGAATTAAACTTTGCCGAACCCTACAGGCGTGATTTTTTGGAAACAATAAAATCCTTCAGCGAAGACGACTTATCAAATATTAAAATTGATCGCTCTAATATGGGATATATTAGAGATTTAGGAGACATGTTACTTAGAATCGCTTATCATGAGTCAGTACATACTGGTCAATTATTGGACTACTTAAGAACTGCCGGAGTTCCTAGAATTAGCGTTTGGGATTAACTGCATCTCTTTCAAAGGGTGATTCATCATGGTGAATCACCCTTTTTATTTTGCAGCCGTGTCATATACGGCATGAAAAATCCTTAAGATATCTATAACCTGACTTCAAGATAACTCCGCTCTTCTAGCCACCCATTAGTGAAAAATAATGATTATCCTAATCAAATCTATAATCATCGTAAAATATTCTTTAAATGTATAAGTCTCACAGTTCAACAATTTTCACACATGATGACAGGCTGTGAAATGTCCATTCCCCATATCCCGGAACTCCGGAACCTTTTCGGCGCAAAGCTCCGTTGCCATCGGACAGCGAGTCCTGAACTTACATCCCGATGGCGGGTTCACCGGACTCGGAATGTCGCCATTTAATATGATCCGCTCCCGCTTTACACGTGGATCAGGGATGGGTACGGCAGACAGGAGCGCTTTCGTATATGGGTGCAGCGGGTTATCAAAAAGTTCCTCTTTAGTTGCCAACTCCACAATATTTCCTAGATACATGATGGCTATTTTTGTGCACAAATGCTCCACCACACTCAAATCATGGGAAATGAACAAATAGGAAAGCCCTTTTTTCTTGCGCAGCTCACTAAAAAGATTGATGATTTGGGCCTGGATGGATACGTCGAGGGCCGCAACAGGTTCATCCATGACAAGGAATTCGGGATTGAGGGCAATCGCCCTGGCTATGACAATCCTCTGCCGTTGTCCTCCCGAAAACTCGTGCGGATAGCGGTCAACATGATACGGAGACAAGCCGCATGTTTCCATGACCTGAAGCACCTTTTCCCTGACGTCCTTATTTGTGGCTAGGCCGTGCTGGACCATGGCTTCCCCGATCGCGTCCCCAACCCGTATACGGGGATTCAAGGAACTGAAAGGGTCCTGAAAAACAAGCTGCGTTTGAACCCTGAGGCGGCGCAGGTCCTTTTTATTCAGACTGAACACATCTTCCCCTTTAAATCGCACTTCCCCTTCCGTTTTGTCATGAAGTCTTAAAATCGTTTTTCCTATGGTTGATTTCCCGCTTCCGGATTCACCGACTAAACCAAATACATCTCCCTTTTCAATGGTGAATGTGACACCGTCGACGGCCTTGACCGATTCATTCTTTTTACCAAAAATCCCGTTTGAGCCTGAGAAATATTTTTTTAAGTTTTTCACTTCCAATAATGTTTCACTCATCGAACGTCCTCACCCTCATATAAATAGCAGCTCACACTATGATTGTCGGAAGTTTCTTTCAGTTCAGGGTGTCTTTTCAAGCAAATATCCATACGATGCTCACAGCGGTCGGCAAAATAGCAGGATTCCGACAGTTCAGCCAGGTTCGGAACCTGCCCGGCAATCGTAAATAGCGATTCCTTCCGTTCCCCAATGAGTGGCTTTGCTTTCATTAGTCCCTTTGTATAGGGATGCTGAGGATTTGTATACATTTCCAATACTGGTCCCCGCTCCACGATTTTCCCTGCATACATTACAATGACATAGTCTGCCATTTCCGCTACGACTCCAAGATCATGCGTAATTAGCAATATGGATGTGTTGAATTCCTTTTTTATATCCCGTAATATATCTAAAATTTGGGCCTGGATGGTCACATCAAGAGCAGTCGTCGGTTCATCTGCGATGATGAGCCTTGGATTGCAGCTGATGGCAATGCCGATCATTATCCGTTGAAGCATCCCTCCACTTAGTTCGTGGGGATACATGCTGATTATTTTCTCGGGGTTTGGTATTCCAAGCAATGTGATGAGTTCCTGTGCCTTCTTATAAGCATCCTTCCGGCTGAGGAGCAAATGTTCCTGCAATGGTTCAATCATCTGCTGACCAATCGTGTAAACTGGGTTTAGCGACGTCATCGGCTCCTGAAAGATCATTCCGATATCATTTCCGCGAAGGCGGTTTATTTCCTTCTTGTTCATTTGCAGCAGATTACGTCCTGCAAAATTCACTTCTCCATTTTCAATTTTGCCGGATTCAGGAATCAACTGCATGATTGAAAGTGACGTTATGCTTTTTCCGCAGCCGGATTCCCCTACGATACAAACGGTTTCCTGCTCGCCAATTGAAAAGCTGACGTTGTTCACTGCTTTTACAACGCCTTCTTCTGTATAGAAATTCGTTTCTAGGTTTTTCACTTCCAATAGAGCTTCGCTCAAAACCAACACCTACCTTTTCATTTTCGGATCGAGCGCATCCCTTAATCCGTCTCCCAGCAGATTAATGGACACCACTGTTAAAAAGATCGTTAATCCAGGAGGGATCCATAACCAAGGGCGCTTCCGGAAGTCCATATAATTATTGGCGGCGTCCATCATATTTCCCCAGGAAGGGGTGGGAGGAACCACTCCCAATCCAAGAAAGCTCAACGCCGATTCACTGAGAATCGAACCCGCCACATTTAAGGTTGCCACAACAAGCAACAATGGCAGGGTATTCGGAATCAGATGATGGAAGATCTTCCGTCTGTCGCTTAATCCGAGGACTTCCGTGGCTTGCATGAAGGGCTGTTCCCTTAAGGATAAAATCTGACCACGCACGAGTCTTGCGAGCGCCGGCCAGCCGACAACGCTTAGCATGATCATGATGATGTAAAGCCTGTATTCGGACGGGACCTTCCACTCGGAAAGGATGGCTCCCATTATTAATAGGAGCGGCAAACCCGGAATCGACATTAATATGTCCGCGAGACGCATGATGACCAAATCGACAACTCCCCGATAAAACCCAGATACGGCACCTAGAAATGCTCCGATGACAATGGATAGGAGCATGGAAGCAAGACCTATAGTTAACGAGATCTGTCCTGCCATCATCAGTCTTGTCAGTACATCCCGGCCGTAGTTGTCAGTCCCAAGCCAATGTGAAGCACTTGGTGGCTTATTGGCATATGCAATATCTGTCCTATCAAGAATATAGGGTGAAAAATGCGGCCCGGCAAAACTAAGCAAAAACATGAATATGAGGAAAAATAAGCTGACCATCGCCAATTTGTTCTTTTTTAGGCGGTGAAAGGTCTGTTTCCATAATGAAGGGGATTTAACCTTCGCTGATTTCTTCCCCTTATAGATTAACGGTTTGACAGTCTCCATTTTCATCCCCCCCTATTTCAGCCTGATTCTCGGATCGACCGCTGCGTACGTCACATCGGCAAGAAAATTGCCGATGATGGTAAGGCAGGAAAGAAACAGAGTGAATGCCATCAGGACAGGATAATCCCGGAAACTGACCGATTCAAGTTGGATTCTTCCCACTCCCGGCCAATTGAAGATCTGTTCCATGATGATCGCACCGGAAAAAAGTCCCGGCAGTTCAAAGGCAAGCAGCGTAATGACTGGAAGGATGGCATTTTTAAGTGCATGTTTAAATATGACCACTCTCTCCTTTAAGCCTTTTGCCCTTGCCGTCCGGATATAATCCTGCCTGATCACCTCAAGCATTCCCGTTCGGAAATAACGGGTAAGGGACCCGATGCTAAGCAGCGTTAATATGGTTACCGGTAAAATCATATGCTTGCCCACCTCGAGAATATAGGCAAGGCCAGTGCTGTTACTTCCCGTATCTATCATACCGCCGACCGGGAGGACTTTAAGATCCACACCAAACCATTTAATGAATAGCAGACAGATGAAAAATGACGGGAAGGACATGGCGGCAAATACGAAAAATGTAACGATTCCATCCAACAATGAGTATTGCTTTATGGCCGAGAGAACACCGGTCAGGAGAGCGATGGTCCACGTCAGGAACAACGCTAGCAGTGCCACTATAAAAGAGTTCCACACATATTTGTTTAGCAGCGAAGTTACACTTTCCTGATGTTTTAAGGAGAAACCTAGATTCCCTTGAAACACATTCCCAAGCCATGTGAAATAGCGCTGCAGCATGGGCTGGTCCAGTCCGTACAAAGCCTTCAGTTCTTTAGCCCTTTCGGGTGTGAGGCTTAAGTTGGAATCAATATAATCACCAGGCAGCATGGCAAATAAAAAGAAAATGATAAAAGACGTTCCGAACAAAATAACGATCATTTGTATAAATCGCTGCAACACATATTGTTTCACCTGGTAATCCCCCTTTGCAGATAAAATGCCCAGCTATGCGCCAGGCATTTTACTTACTTTTTAATTGAAATATTCGGTAAGCTCGAGCCTATGCCAGTATAGTTGTCAGGAACCACCCCTTCGATTTGCCCGCTGATCGCTCTTGCACTCTGGCGGTAATGAATGAGGATATAGGGCGGATCCTGTGTGAATTCTTTATAGAGTTCATGATACAATTCTTTACGTTTATCGATATCAAGAGTGCCTAATCCTTCTTGGATCAATTTATCAACTTTAGGATTTGAGTAACCCGCATAGTTATTAGGGTTATTGCTTGCAAGCTCTTCCACTGTATCGCTCGGGTCGAGGATTTGTGATGTGGAGACCGCTGCAAAATCATAGTCTTTTGCCGTTAGCTTGGATACAAGGGCATTAAAGTCCGTTATTTCCGGCTCGAATTTAATGCCGATGTCTAAGTAATTTTCTTTCGCGATGGGAATAACGGCATCCTCTGCATCTGCAGTCAGATAGCGGATTTTCAATTGTACGCCGTCTTTTTCACGGATACCGTTTTTCCCGACCTTCCAGCCTGCTTTATCCAGGAGATTTTTTGCTTTCTCTTCATCAAATCCATATTGTGTAACGCCTTCATTGTTGTAAGCCCAGGAAACCGGGGAAACGGGAACATCCGCTACCTGCCCAAAGCCTTTAAATCGTACATCTACAATTTTTTGGCGGTCCAATCCATAAAGCAGTGCCTGGCGTACTTCTCTATCCTTAAATTGCGGTCGAGTATTATTTACATAAATCAACCCATAATCGTTCACGGGGGCCACTTGCACATTTGCAAATTTCAAGCTCTCCAATTGTCCAACCGTGTCATCATCAGCTGGAAAACCTGCATAATCAAGCTCACCAGTTTCAAACTGCTGAAGCGAAGTGGCTTTATCGATGATTTTGTAAATCAGGTTTTCCGTTTTAGGTTTCCCTTTGTAATAGTTTTCGTTGGCTTTATAGCGAATTTCCTGGCCAGGTACATATTTAGAGAATACATATGGTCCCGCACCAAGTGGTTTTGAATATAGCTCTTTTAAGTAATCTAACTTACCGTATTCATAGTCTTTTCCGTAATATGCTTTAGAAAGCACCTGACCGCCAAGAATTAATAATGCCTTCGCATTCACTTTTTCAGTCGCAATTTCTATCCTTTGTTCATCCAATACTTTAATGCCTTTTATCGATTTGGCTTTGCCTTCTTTATACTCTTTCCCTCCTTTAATTGCAGCAAGGGATATGTCTTGGTACCCATTGTAAGCAGGATCATGGAGTAACGTAAGCGTAAACGCGACATCATCTGCCGTCACAGGAGAACCATCGCTGAATTTAGCATTTTTCCTCAAATTGAAAGTATAGGTCATTTGATCTTTAGAAGTATCCCAGCTCTCTGCAAGAATAGGGACTGGTTTTCCATCTTTATCAAGGTCCACAAGCGGTGAGAAGATGGGTGTCGTTGCGTTCCCATCCCAGCCGTTTTCATAAAAATAAGGAAGGAACACCCCTCCTGGAGCTGAGATGCCGGCAACGAATGTATCTTTTCTTGCTTTGGTTTTATCAGGTAAAACAGATAAGTCGGTTGCTTTATAACTTTTTTCTTTTGTCTTTTCTACAGAGACATTGTTTGTTTTTTGCCCGCTTTCCTTCGATCCACCATCCCCTGAACTGTTTATCGCACATGCTGATAAAAGCAACAGCAAACCAATCAAGAGAATAAGACTGCTGATTCCCCTTTTCATACTCCAACCCCCATTTTTTTGTATTTTCACAATCCCTGCCACTATGTATTACTGATGCGACATCGGCAAACGAATTTAAAACATATTATTCTGACAGGTTTTGTATGATTTATTTGTAAGCTTACTTAAACTAGTTAAATTTGTCAATAAATACTTTTGCTTACAATTAAGAGGGGAAAGGGCTTTGTGCGATGGACTTCTGTAATAATCTTTGTAAAAAACAATTCATCTCAAAAATTATTCTGTAACCTATGTAAACGGAAAAATTAATCATCAAGAAAATGTTTCATGTAAGAAAATTGTGGAAAAGTACTGATATAGGAGGGATAAGAAATGTTATCTAAAAAACCAGCGGCCAGAATGGTTAGCGCAGTTATTCTAACAAGTACTCTTTTAGGGGCAGGTGCATCGTTTTCAACAGAACCGGTTGAGGCTGCATCCACAATGGGTTCTACTTCTGGCATAGCTAAGGAACATGCTCTTACCACCTTAGATGAAATCTACAACAAAGCTTTTTCAGGAGAAATGCCTTATACTGCCAAGGGTTTGAAAATTAGTGAAAACACCCAAAAAGAAGTATATGAGACATTTGGTTCCCCCCCTGAACCAAGTAAAACCGATAAAAATTTTGACTATTACCATGCGGAAATGGGGCACCCAGGATTTGCGTTTGCCTATAACCATGACAAGACCATCTCACAAATCCGATATTTTGGGACAAATGTAGAACGGGACCATAATCTAGGAAGCATCACACCTAAAGTGTTAGGAAAACAACTCGGCAGTGCTGACGAAATACGCCATATTTCCAGTACGAATGAAACCAACTACATTTACAGGACAGGAAATTATGAACTACAATTCATTGTCGGTGAAGATCAAACTGTAGATCATATCAATTTACTCGAAACTAAATAATATCTGCGGCAATCATTGCAGGCTGTAGAGAAAGAATATTTTCTCTTCAGCCTTTTTTGTTTCAAGCCCCTTCCTTCACTTTCATCTTCCAACCCACTGTTACCGTCCAAAATACAGAATGGAATCAGAACCGATCATTCTATTTACAAAAACCATACTCCCCCCAAACGAGTTCTTAATATTTATAAAATAAAATTAGCTTGTTCAACATTATTTCCATATATGGAGGGTGTCGGTACGATGATTAATAAGTTAAGGGCATTCACAGTACCGGTTCTAAGCATAGCCATTCTTTCTCAAGGTCTTCCGGTCGCGGTTGCTGCAAAAGATGCAGAAGACAATCAGCTTGGAGGCAGATGGATGAAGGGTGAATATCATGCCCATACCACTCAGTCCGATGATACCGAGGGATCACAGAGCCTTGAAAGCTTGCTGAATGACGCATTTGATAAGTATGGCATGGATTGGATGGGAACTTCCGACCACTTGAGGATGTCTTCAAGGGATGATGAGGGACATTTGATTCCCGGCGGGCCGATACCGCTGTCCCAAGGGATCATTCAATATCAAGCCCCGAAAATGGAACAACTGCAAAAAGAGGGCAAATATAAAAATAAAGTCATGTTTTCAGGCTTCGAATGGGACATGCCCACTTACGAGCATGTCGGCATAGGAATTTTGGGAGACCAGCCGGGATCACCTATAAGTCTGAAAGCTGGCAATCAGTTCGAATATCTCTTCACCAACCAGGATGAAAAGATGTTTGATTCTAAGGATGTAGCCGTCTGGAAAGCCCAAGATCAAAGGGCCAATAAGACACCCAAGGATGCTCGAACAGCCTTGGCATGGCTTGAGAAGAATTATAAGCATACAAGTTATGCCATTTTGAACCATCCATCAAGAAAAAAGGTGTACAACATATCTGATTTCCGCGACTTTAACAATATCGCGCCGGATGTCATGTTTGGATTTGAAGGGATGCCGGGTAACCAGATGGAGCCAGACAGAGGTGGCTTAAACCTGACAACGCCCGAAAACAGGACCTATGGCGGTTCCGATTACATGCTTGCTAAGGTAGGTGGTGCATGGGATGCGCTGCTTGGTGAAGGTCGTCAGTTCTGGACCTTTTCCAATTCGGACTCTCATTTCGAAATCAGTCAAAACCGACTTTACTCCAGCGGCTACTGGCCTGGCGAATATTCCAAGAATTATACTTGGGTGAAAGGTTCAACGATGCAATCCGTCCTTGACGGCATGCGATCAGGGAAATCCTTCTCCGTTTTCGGTGACTTGATCGATGCCCTTGATTTCCAAGCTAAAAACGGAAACAACAAGGTGGATATGGGCGGGGAACTTAAAGTGAAGGAAGGACAGATGGTCAAGATCACCATCCGATTTAAGAGCCCCGAAAAGAACAACAACGGGGACCCCGTTAAGGTGGATCACGTGGACCTAATTTCGGGGGAAGTAACCGGGAAAGCAGTGCCTGGAACACCTGCTTATAATAAAGCTACCAATGATACGGCAAAAGTGGTTAAACGCTTTACAAGTAAAGACTGGAAAACCGATGGCGACGGTTTTCATACCATCACTTACAAGGTCAAAGCAAATAAGAATCAATATTTCCGTTTGCGAGGCACGAATCTAGGGGCAAATGTCTCTGGAGAAACGATTGACGGTGAACCGCTAATCGATACGAAGACGGAGAACGAGGATAACGAAACACGTTTTTCAGAAATCAACAAACGTAACTATAAAGACCTTTGGTTCTATTCGAACCCAATTTTCATCAGCGTAGAGGAAAGAAATCATGATGATAAACACTAAGTTAAAAAGATCCATTCAATAGTTCCGGACAGTCCAAAAAGGCCCTCTTCCACTTAGCTAATAATAGACGTGGATGAGGGTCTTTTTGTCCCCACAGAAAGGATATGAAATCTTAACGAACCGTTCATTTCCTTTAAGTTCCTTCCTCGAATTAATTAAGCGGTAATTATACTTCTTTCTTTTAGTATTATTTCACTCCGATCCATCAAAATCCGTATAATTCACCAAGATTCATTAACACTAATCATATAAGTTATTTTCATTGACTTTTTTCCTATTCTTGTTTAGTATCACATTGTATCAATCCCTATCAGATTACTAGGAGGTTTACCGAAATGAAAAAAATGGTTCCGCTTTTATCGCTATTGTTAGCTTTCACTTTTGTACTTACTGCATGTGGTTCAAATACAAAAAATGAGGCGAACGATAACGGCAATAAGTCTTCTTCACAAGAAAGTCTATATGATAAAGTCAAAAAAGATGGCGTATTAACCGTCGGAACAGAAGGTACATACCCTCCTTTCACATTCCACGATGATTCAGGCAAATTAACGGGGTTTGATGTTGAAATCTCTAAAGAAGTCGCAAAACGCCTTGGAGTGAAAGCTGATTTCAAGGAGACACAATGGGACGGCATGTTTGCAGGATTGGATGCCAAACGTTTTGATATGATCGCAAACCAAGTGGGCATCGATAAAGACCGTCAAAAGAAATATGATTTCTCTGACCCATATATTCAATCAGGAGCCGTTTTACTTGTTCACAAAGATAATTCGGATATTAAATCATTCGATGACTTGAAAGGTAAGACTTCTGCTCAATCTTTAACGAGTAACTACAATGAAATAGCCAAATCACATGGTGCAAAGGTTACCGGTATAGAAGGATTTTCCCAGTCTGTACAGCTTATCGTTTCTAAACGTGTAGATGCAACGATCAATGATAAATTGTCGTACCTTGATTATAAAAAGCAACACCCGGATGCACCTATCAAAGTGGCTGATGAGGAAAAAAGCGGAGTTGCCAGTGGTTTAATGTTCAGAAAAGACAGCGACAAATTAGTGGAAGAAGTAAACAAAGCACTTAAAGCCATGAAAGACGACGGCACGTACGCAAAAATCTCAGATAAATGGTTTGGTGAAGATGTTTCTCCTAAGTAATATTTTCAGTGACCCTGAGCGTATGAACCAGCTTGTTTCCATCGCTCAAACCTCCCTCTATCCGATGATAGAGGGAGCTATTAAATATACGATTCCACTAACATTGATCACATTCGTTCTCGGACTTATTCTCGCTGTACTCACAGCATTGGCTAGACTATCTTCCATTAAAATCTTTCAAATAATTGCGCGTGTATATGTGTCAATCATCCGCGGGACACCTTTACTTGTGCAATTATTTATCATTTTCTATGGACTTCCAAATTTAGGTGTAACCATTAATCCTTTCATATCGGCTATTATAGGATTCTCTTTAAATGTGGGAGCATACGCTTCGGAAATTATACGAGCAGCCATTTTATCCATACCAAAAGGACAATGGGAAGCAGGCTATTCAATCGGGATGACATATACCCAAGCTTTAAAGCGCATCATTTTGCCGCAAGCAGCACGTGTATCCATTCCCCCATTATCCAACACGTTCATTAGCCTTTTAAAAGATACATCGCTTGCATCACTCATTCTTGTAACGGAATTATTCCGTAAAGCTCAAGAAATTGCTGCAAAAAACTATGAATTTTTACTATTATACATGGAAGCAGCTGCTTTATATTGGATTTTGTGTACTATTTTATCTTTCATTCAAGGAAGTTTAGAGGACAGACTTAATCGTTATGTAGCAAAATAAGAACCGCAGTAGTTAAAGGAGATTTTAAAATGATCAACATTAAGAATCTTCATAAATCGTTTGGTGACCTTGAAGTATTAAAGGGCATTGATTTGGAAGTGGAGCAGGGTAAAGTCATTGTATTGATCGGTCCTTCGGGTTCAGGTAAAACAACCTTTCTTCGGTGTTTGAATCTCCTTGAGGTGCCAACGGACGGGACGATTGAAATCGATCAAAGCGTAATGGACTTCAAAAAACCCTTTAGAAAAAAATCGATTACATCTTTTCGAAGTTTGACTGGGATGGTTTTCCAAAGTTATAACCTCTTCCCCCACAAAACAGCAGTGGAAAATGTTATGGAAGGCCCCATCATTGTAAAAAACATAGCCAAACATCAAGCGAAAGAAACGGCTGCTGCCCTGCTTACAAAAGTGGGCTTAGGTGAAAAAATCGATTTTTATCCTTTTCAGTTGTCCGGCGGACAGCAGCAACGAGTCGGAATTGCAAGGGCCCTGGCCATGGAGCCGAAGGTCATGCTATTCGATGAACCCACCTCCGCTCTTGACCCCGAACTAGTTGGAGACGTGTTACAGGTCATGAAAGACCTGGCAAAAGAAGAAGGCATGACAATGATCGTGGTAACCCATGAAATGCGTTTTGCCCGTGAGGTCGCCGACGAGGTCATTTTCATGGATGAAGGAAAAATAATGGAACGGGGAACACCCGAACAGATTTTCACAAACCCTAAAGAAGCGCGTACACGTAAATTCCTTAATATGATTCAATAAAAAACGGTGCTTTTTCAAGCACCGCTCGCAGCCACCCCCCATTTTTAGAAATGGGGGTTTTTTTGCCCATCATCAAATTAATGAGATACTTGGACCTGTTTAGTCTGTGTCCTTGCATGATATACCTGAAAAAGAATCAAAGCAAAAACGGAAAGGATCGCGCCCGATATAAATGGTAAATCTATCGAAATCGAAAATAACCAACCGCCTATCGGAGGACCTGCAATCCTGCCGAACGAGTCGAAGGAAGATAGCAGTCCAGTGACACTGCCATGGCCCGTCATGGAACTTTTGGTCAGCAGTGCCGAAATTGCCGGCCGGATGAACCCATTACCCACTCCGAAAATCGTCAGGAAAACCGCCGATGTCCAAAAACCTGAAGAAAACAGGATCAGAATGAAACCAACTGCCGATACGATGATTCCCATTCGTATGACCGCGCCTTCCCCATATTTCTTTGTCAACCTACCTACTAATCCACCTTGAACGATCGCACTGCCAAACCCCATGATCATGAAGATATAGCCTAATTGGACAAGACTTATATCAGCCTTTTTGGCTGCGAAATAGGCAAAAGTCGTTTCGAGTCCTGCCATTGAAAGGGTGACGATCAATTGCAGAAAGAACATGGTTGTAAGAGGCCCTTTAAAGGCTTTCCACATGGACTCTTCATTTTTAGACTGTTGGGCCCTCTTTTCAACCGTATGTGATTCCTTCAGAATCGCAATTACTAAAAATAAAGTAATCAAAGAAGAAATTCCAGCAATGTAAAACGGTAAATTCAAACTTGATTTGGAGAATACCCCGCCAATCGCCGGACCAAAGATGAATCCAAGCCCTGTAGCCGCACCGATGATTCCCATCCCTTTTCCTCGATCTTCCGGCGTCGTGATATCAGCCACATACGCCATTGCGGTTGGCATGTTTGCCGAAGACAAAATCCCGCCAATGATCCTGGCTACAAATAATACCCATAAGGAATCTGCCGAAGCCGTGATGAAAAACGAAAGGGCCAATCCAGCAATCCCGATTATCATGACAGGCTTACGTCCTATCCGGTCAGATATACGTCCCCACATCGGAGCAAAAAATAATTGCATTAATGAATAAACAGCCATTAAAAGACCAAGCTCAGTAGGACTGCCGCCAACCTTTTCAGCAAGGAACGGAATGACGGGAATGATGATCCCAAATCCGATCATGACTAAAAACATCACTAAAAAAAGAACGGGTAACACCTTTTTTGTTTCCATTATTTTTTCTCCTTTTATTCTTCCACATTCGCTAATAACTTTTATAGAATGATTTGGGTCAAAAGAACAGCAGCGAATCATATTACTTAGCATAATCTTCCTAGCAATACTTTAAACAGTTTATCACACAACCTTTACCAAATCAGTATGAAGCACGATCTTCTTTCTCCCCAAATGAAAGGAACCCCCCTAAACTAAAAATCAGGCATACGGGTCCTGATCTTGAAAGTACATTTTCATTTAGCGAAACTTACGTGCTCTTATCCATAACGTTTTGAAAAAATTATGACGGATGCCAATGTCACCAATTATTCGAGAAATATCTATCCCTTCCCCCTTATTTTTTCCTATGGGGTACACTATACTGTAGGGTATGATTGAAGTATGGGAGGTAGAAGAATGTCTAATGATCAGTGGATTTTAATTATTGACGATGAAGATGATTTGGCACGTCTCATGGAGACGGTTTTACATAAAGAAGGTATCCCGAATATTGTTACGGCTGGAACGGTTGCGGATGGCTGGTCAAAGTTTCAGGAGATCAATCCTGCACTTGTGCTGCTAGATATTATGCTGCCAGATGGTGAAGGCTATGATTTATGCAAGCAAATTCGTGAAGTGTCGAATGTTCCCGTTTTATTTTTGTCGGCAAAGGATGAGGAAATTGATAAGCTTTTAGGGTTGGCGATTGGCGGGGATGATTATATCACCAAACCATTCAGTCCGAAAGAGGTTGCTTATCGAATAAAGGCACATTTGAGGCGTGCTGGCTTTTCGGATGAAAAAGCTGTTCCGAAAAATTTGCAAGTTGGTCCTTTTGAGCTTAGTGCAAATGAAAATGAAGTGAAAAAGGATGGCAATACGATTGAGCTCACAGCCAAAGAAATCGGTCTGATGAGCTGTTTTATGCATCACCCGAATCAGATCTTAAGCAAGGAAACTTTGTTTGAACATGTGTGGGGCGATGATTTCTTTGGCTCTGATAATACAGTGATGGTACATATTCGCCGTCTACGCGAAAAAATCGAGGCAGATCCTTCAAAACCTTCGTTTTTAATAACCGTTAAAGGGCTTGGTTATAAATTACAAACCAAGGGGTGAAACAAGATGAAGTGGAAATTGACACGGCGCTTTTTAGTATCCGTTGTGGCAATAGTTGTAATCGTAGGGATTGTAAATACAATTTTACTTTTAAGCTTACTCTTTTATCGGGCCATGCATAATTTCGGGACTGAAGAAGCATCTGCAGAAAACTTTAGCAGAACATTTTCACAATATGTAGAACTAAAAGATAACAAACCAATTGTAAATGAAGAAGGACTAGAAAAACTGCAGGAGAATAACGCCTGGATACAACTTTTGAATAATAAGGGTGAGCAAGTGGCTGCCTTTTATACTCCTCCAAAATTGCAAACCATGTATTCACCTGTTGAAATCGTCCAAATGTATAAGTATAAAGAAGTTGATGCAGAGACGACTGTTTTTGCAGGTGCGGCCCATGATTTCAGCTATTTTGTAGGCGTTAAGGATCAGAAAATAGGTCGCTATGTCCTGACCTATGATTATGAAAAAGTTTTTAAAAACTTTAAAGTCTTCCTTTTACTGTTTTTAATTGTGGATATCATTATTGCAATCGTCATTGGATTCTTATTTGGTAAAAGGTTAACGAGTCCGCTTAACATATTAATAGAAGGAATTCAGCAGCTCCGGGAGAAGCGCTTTAAAAGGATGAGCATACCAAAAGGTGTTTATGAAGATGTGTTTCGCAATATGAATGAACTATCGGTAAAGTTAGATCAATATGAGAAAGAACGTGATCAACTCGACAAAATGCGTGAGGAATGGATTAGCAATGTTTCTCATGACATGAAGACACCACTCGCTTCAATCCATGGTTATACAGAATTGATGAAGGATAACGCCACTGATTTAACATCACAGGAACTGTATGAGTATACATCCATTATTAATAGACAGTCCATTTATATGAAAGATTTGTTGGATGACCTAAATTTAACGATGCGTTTACGCAATCAACGACTCCCTTTTCAATTTGAAGATGTAGATATCGTTGGGTTTATACGAGAAATGACGATCGAGCTTTTAAATGATTCACAATTTGGTGATCGCCAGGTTGAATTCGAGGCAAATGTGGATAAGGCAACACATCAAGTGGATAAAAAATTACTGAAGCGGGCTATATTTAACTTTATCTACAATGCACTCGTGCATAACGAAGAAAATGTCGTTGTTAAAATACAAATTGATGATATTCATCTACGATCAGAACTTCATACCCAAATTACCATTGCCGATAATGGCCGGGGTATTCCCCCTAAAGATATAGAACAGGTTTTTGAACGATACTATCGAGGTACGAATACAGCCAGTGCACATGGGACTGGTTTAGGAATGGCTATTGCAAGAGATATTATTCTTGCTCATAATGGGAAACTTAATTTGACTAGCGTTGAAAATGAAGGAACCACCATTACTATACTTTTATAATTATTTTTCTTACAGAGAAAGGGCTGTCCTTTACTTACAGACAACCCTTCTTTCATATTTTATTTTGTTTGTGCCTTTTTTGGAATTTCCTCAAATTTCACTTCATCATATGACGAAACTTCATCACCATTTTTCACGTACATCTTTAAGTAAGCATCTTTTCGAAGATTTTTTGTTGCCGTGAATTCAAGTGGTATCGTTTCACCATCTGCATTTTTGGCGTCCAGTTTATAAGAATAATAAGTCATGACTGAACCATCATCCAGTTTGGTTTCATGCTGTACTCCATCCTCTGTAACTTTCAAATAATAATTGTCGGCATTCATGCGGTTAAAGTCTATTTTAGTAAGCGCGAAGACTCCCGCCGCTCCCAGTATTAACAAAATACCAATTACCATAAAAAATTTCTTCATTCCGATCATCCTTCTGTTTTATTATTTTGTGTGATAATACGATTATAGGAAGCTACCGTTAAGATATAATACAGCCCGTAGATAACCGTATAAGCAATCATCCAGATCAACACAGGTTTTGCTAGGTCCATCATCAATAAGCCCGAGAAGGCTTTTAAAGCGATTGCACTGTGTAATAACCCCACTGCCAGTGGAACGAAAAAGATTACGAATACTTGTGAGGCAATGGATTTCCTCATTTCTTTTGCGTTAACGCCCATTTTATGAAGCATATTATATTGTGATTTATCTTCCTCAGCTTCAGTTAGAACTTTAAAGTAAATGATACTGCCTGTAGCAGCTAAAAAAACCAAACCCAGAAAACTTCCGATAAAGAGCAATGAGCCTACACCTTCGATGCTTGTTTGGAAATCTTTAGGTGCACTAGAAAATAGCGCTTCTTCAGGTATTTGTTTTGCAATTTTTTCAGATAAATCCGTGGAAGCTTGATCCATTCCAATAACACGATAATTTAGGTGTTCGCCTTCTGTTTGCAATGCTTTAAATTGATCATTTGATACAACCACTGTAATGCCTGCTGTTCCGGCATTTAAAACTGTTTGTGTTTTATAGCTTTGGAATGTGATTGCCTTGCTGTTTTCTGTCTTAATGGTCTTGTCCTTGTATTTAGGTGAGAATCTTTTGTCATATCCAATATCTAGAATAACTGCATTGTCATCATTCACAAGCAGTGCTTCCTTGCCTTGTACTTCTGCTAATTCGTTATATGTTTTTTCGTCGATAACTGTATAAATTCTTTTTTCCGAGCTATCGAATGCTGATGCCGTGTTTAATTCTTTCGTATTAAATGGGACAGATAGTGCTACGATATTTTTATCGTACATGGTATCTGGCAATACAGCGCTGACTTGTTGATCGATTTTTTCATCCGTTTGCTGATACATGAAGGTATTCGGATCAACGGTCATAACTTGGTCATTTGCGTTGTAATAAAGACCATAAACCGCACCGCCAGCCGTTACCGTTGTAGCACTTAACACTGCAATTACGGTCAATGTACGTGCATTGCCCCGAATGCGATATAGCAGTTGCGAAATCGTCATTAAATGAAGGCCTTTCCATAGCCATTTTTCATTTTTCTTAATCATGGCCAACACAAAGCCTGTCACGCTATGAAACAATAAAAACGTACCGGCAATTACTGTTGTCAAAATAGTGAGTGCCGTCATTAAAAAGCCGGCTTTTTCCCACACTTTAGAAGTAAAAAGGTCTTGCATCGCCAACCAATAACCAATGACCATCAGGGAAACTCCCAAAATGGCTACAATCATTGATGGCTTCGGAGCCGCTTCCCCTTTTTTAGATGCATGGAAGAGATCAATTAGTTTAAATTGATATATTAAACGATAGCCCTGGAATGATGTCACCAAGAAAATAATAAGAAATACGATAGAGGTGTTCCAAGCTGCAGATCCCGAAAATGTAAATGGTGCTATGACATCATAACCCATTAAATAAATCAAAATCGTCATGAATCCTTTTGAACAAAGGAATCCAAGTAAAATCCCCACAACTAATGAAACCAAACCTAGTAATAAGTTTTCAAAGAAGAGCATAAACCCTATTTGACGATTACGTACGCCAAGCAATGCATATAATGCCACTTCTTTTTTACGTTTTTTCATAAAGAATGAATTTGAATAGGCAATAAAAATGGCAACGAAGAAAATCAGGATGACTGCCGCACCACTCATCAATGAACCTAATTTTTGTGATGAAGCCGTTTGTTCTGCAATCGTGTCGCTATATTTTAATGTTACAAATGTGAAGTATATGATAATGCTAAAAACCATGGATGCGATATATAAAAAATATTGGGAGAGGTTTCGTGCAATATTTTTTCTCGCTAGACTAAATAACGTCATCTACCTCACCTCCAATTGTTGCAAGGACATCCAAAATCTCTTGGAAGAAAGCTTTACGTGTTCGGCCACGACGATAAATTTCTGTTGAAAGCGTACCATCCTTGATGAAAATAATCCGCCGGCAGAAGCTTGCGGCATATGCATCATGTGTCACCAACATGATGGTGGAATTATTATTTTCATTCAATTCACTTAAGCTTTCCAGCAGGCCTGTCGCCGATTTTGAGTCAAGCGCACCCGTTGGCTCATCTGCAAGGATCAATGCTGGCTCTGTCACAAGCGCCCTGGCTGCAGCTGTTCTTTGCTTTTGACCACCGGAGATTTGGTATGGATATTTAGCTAGTAAACCTTCAATTCCAAATACTTTAGCAATCCGATTCACTAAGATAGTAATTTCTTTCGCTGGAATTTTCGCAATCGCCAGTGGTAATAATATATTTTCCTTCACAGTCAATGAATCGAGCAAATTGTAGTCTTGGAAGATAAAACCAAGGTTATCACGCCTGAAATCCGTTAATTCGGCTCCCGACATATCGTGAATGCTCGTATCATTCATATATATTTTCCCTTCTGTTGGCGAGTCAATAGTTGCTAACATATTAAGCAAAGTCGATTTCCCCGCTCCAGAAGGTCCCATGATACCTACAAACTCTCCTTCATGAATGTCAAAAGATATATTTTCTAACGCTGTGTAGGAAGCGCTTGATTTACCATAAGTTTTTTTTATATTTTCTACTTTTAATAATGGTTCCATGTATTTCACCTCTTCAATATTGTTGATACTTATACTTTACATGCTCATCCTTACAGCATAATTATGCCAACCTTACAGCAAGCTTAAATCTATAAAAAAAAAACGCCTTCCAATTAAATAGGAAGACGTTTTTTATGGATTTGTCAAAAGTAAAAGTACTGAGTAAATACGAAATCAGGTTCTTTATCATTTAACTTTGCTTCAATATCCTGCGGTCGATTACGAAATTCCCAAATGGGATGAATGAAACGATGAAGATCATCGCCATTTTAAAAAAGGACCATTTTGATTTGATGCTCACATAGAGCAGTAATAGCCCAAACACGACAAATAAGAAACCATGGATGCTTCCTAAAATGAGTGTTGCTTCCCCAATATCCAATAAGTACTTAATGGGCATACCAATAGCAAGCAATAGAACATATGAGATTCCCTCAATTATTGTAATAAACCGAAACCATCCAATAGCTGTAGAAAACATTCGCACATCCCCTTATTCATTGTACAAGTATGGCACAAACAGACTTCCAGCAACTTGTGCCCCATCCAAAATATGTTCCTCTATCATATTATATTACTGGCAGATCCCCAAATAAAAAGTTCCAGGATCCGTTTGCCTAAAAATAGAACAGCAAAAGCCCAATCCAAGGATCGGGCCTTTTAAATACTTTTACTTATTCAACGTAATTGAAATTTACTTAAAGGGTTCAAGAACGTTCAATTCCGAAACCAATTCGCTCCCTCATCCATATGTACGAAGGGGATATCCGTATCAATTACACCTTTGATTCGTTCTAACTCAACATCTTCCCCTTCAAGCCATTTCGCAAAATCTATTGAAGTCGGCTCCTGGTTCCCTCCCAAGGCAATCCAAGCTTTCATCTCCTTAGGTAAATAAGCGGATGTATGAATCGTTCCTGCCCAGCTGCTATATAAATCCGAGAAGACACCTCGATTGGTATCATTAAACAACCTGTAAGCATCGTAGGCAGATGAAAGTCTCCCTTCATGATCTTGGATGATCTCCATTCGGCGTTTCGAATCGATAAGATGATTACGGTTCTCATTTTTCATGATTTCAAAGTGATTGGTACAGGCATTTGACGTGCACACCTCTACATTTCTCGGAGAGGTTTCCACGATATAGGTACTTCCGCTTTTATCATAGACGACGTAAGTGAAGGAATGACGATGCGGGATTTCCTTCAACATCGCGACAGCTTCCTGTACGTTCGCACAAGATTCAACAATCAGTCTGCCAATCATGCAGCAAATGAAACCATCACCAGGGTTCTTGCGATTCATGAAATTATAGCCTATCACCAAACCTTTTTCATTCATTCCATCCATTCGGCCAGTCCCTCGCTGACTCGGGCCTATGCTTGAATACCCTTGATCGGTTGGCTGGAATAAAACATAGCGTCCTTCATAGGTCTTTGGGTGGTAATCATAATTGCGAATCAGATAATCATCGCCAGTCATGATGGAGCAGCCCGACCGAACATAATCCAATCGATATCCACCGAACTCTTGCAGCACGCGGTCAATTGGCCATTTCAACGCTTCTTGCAACCCCAGTAATTCTTCCCAAACTCCAGGGGCGAATTGTGTAATTGCGTTCTTGACCTCTTCTTCCTCAACCGTAAACCGCGGCTGCCTAATCTTCCACTGATCTTCACGATTTTTCACCGTAAGTGAATCTTTTAATTCCTCCCCTTGCATGTACCCAAACCCATAATGTGTACCCCGAAATTGTATGACATCACTATATATTTGCTTCACGGCTTATCCCTCATTTACAATAGTTGCTATTCAAATTAAGGATACTTGAAGTATTGTTGAAAATAAAGAAGATAAGCCTTAAATTTATGAATCAACTCACCACCCCATACCTCCCTCTATAACTAGACATATCTATAAGGGGGGACGGATCATGGGGATGAAAATACCGGCACTCCATTGGATTGCATTGATAATCCGGTTTATAGTAAAACGTCGTATAAGACAAGGAATACCCGGTTAAAAATTAAATACATAAATAAAGAGAATCCAATATAGTACTGGATTCTCAAATAGATTGAATTAGGTAAAATTATTGTAAATGGTTTTGTTGTTGTCCCATTTGGCCATATTGCTGATTGCTCATTTGTTGTTGACCTTGTTGTTGACCTTGCTGTTGACCCAATTGGTTAAATTGCTGTTGTGCTTGACCTACTACTTGATTGATCTGGTTAAGCGCTTGAGTTGTTTGTGCATATTGAAGACATTGGTTTAAAGATTGGATTGCTTGTTGAATGGACTGTTGTAATTGTTGATCAGTTTGTTGCAGTTGGTTTTGTGCTTGGCTAGCAAATTGCTGGATTTGTTCCATTAATTGATTTTGTTGTTGATTTTGCTGTTGATTTTGTTGCCCTGAATTTTGCCCGCTATTTGATAGTGAATTTTGAAGATGATTCAATTGAGTTCTAAAATCACTTAACTCTTGAGCAATCTCAACATCCACCGTTTTTTTAACTTCTGATTCAATCTTTTTTTAGTATTATTATCCATAAGAAATCCCTCCGCATTGAAAATTAACCTTTAAAAAAAGGCCCTTTATTAAATTGTTCAATACATGTGGTAAATAGATTTAAAAACCTTATCAAAGGCTAATACCAATTCACTATTTCAGTATAATTGCATTACAGATAAAAAAAGGCTTCTCAATTAAGAGAAGACTTTTACAATGGGGAGGATTACCACTTTTGGGGGAGAATAATAATATATTTGTCGCCAATCAAATCCATTTATAATTCATCCTCTTTTTTATGCAGCAAACAATTTAGTCTTTTTAGACTTCTTGAATTTATATCATCCCGACTCGGCAGCTATCCCGAAGAGCAATCAAGTATTAGAGGATTATATCCTTCGAATATAGTTCCTGTAGAATCCAGGTGAGATTTCCTATTGGACCTTATTTGACAGTGACAATTGCAGCCTTAGTCTTGCCCCATTTTCCATACACATCAAGGTTTTTTTTGACTCCTTATTAAGTTCTGTTTTAGAGCTTTAATAAGTGCTGATTTTGTTTCAATACCATAAAACCCATTCGTAACAAGACATTATTTATAACGATTTTTACGTTTTTTGAGGTGGACCTGACTTTTTCATTTCCCTGTTCGAAGGTTTGGTATCCTCTTTATAATCAGATTACACAAGAAAAAATACTCTGGCCAAATAATCAGGTTGTTGCTTCTTGAGCTAGGCACTTTACATCATAAGTGAAAATAAAGTAAATAAGCCTTTAAATTTATGAAACAACTCACCCCCCCATACCTCCCTCATAATCTGTAACTAGGCATATTATGAGGGGGGACGGATCATGGAGTTGGAATTAACGGCACTCCATTGGATTTATGTTGTATTTATTGCATTGATAATCGGGTTTATGGTAAAACGTCGTGATACTTCCCTCATCTGCATAATTGGAATTTTTCTTTTGGCTTTAGTGGCTACAGGCAGTTTAGCCTCATCCATAAGCGGGATATTCAACAGTTTCATTTTTGCAATCACGGAATTAATGCCCACGATATTAATCATTTCAATCATAGTCGCCATGAGCACGGTTTTAACGAAGTCCGGCATTAACGATGTCATGATCGCACCATTTGCGAAATTCATTAAAAATCCTACACTTGCCTTTTGGATTATCGGGATCGTCATGATGATCATATCCTGGTTTTTCTGGCCATCACCGGCCGTTGCCTTACTTGGGGCGGTCCTGCTTCCCGTTGCATTACGTGCTGGTTTACCTGCGTTAGGCGTGCTTAGCGCCATCAAAGGAGTCTTAATAATTGTTAATAACCTCATTGATAGTAACCAATGGATGCCTAAGCAAAAACTTATACGAGCACAGTCAAATACAAAAACTGAAAAGGGTTTCAAAAGGATGAACGTCTCTCAGAACGCACACTAAGCACAACGGACTTACCTGATTGGTATGAAAAACTAAAAGCAACATTTAATAATATGTATTGAATATATTACAGGATCTCCAAATCCTAATTTTCCAGCCAGTTTTATAGAGACTTATTTAATATGTCACAATCCCAGCGTGGCATTATATCATTTTCGAGCCAGTGATCTATAAATGTTTTTGCATAAGTAGGTGCAAATCCTTTTCCCCTATAATCTCGTGAGTTTCAATATCACTTTCTGAGAATTGAAGTGAAGAAAAAATTGAAGTACATTATAATTACTTTCCCTTTATGAAGAATCCAGTAACCGAAATATTTTTCTTTGTCGTCTCAATGAATGTTTAAGAAAGTTA
>NZ_JAOPHO010000049.1:0-32058 GCF_033141925.1 Peribacillus sp. CSMR9 | reverse complement strand
GATAATCTAAGAAGCATGGGTTTATTAAATGCTGCTGCAGCAAAGAGTTTTAAAAAAGTAAGTGGGAAAGTGGGAAATTTCGTAGATACATTAGCAAGTGCAGGAGATAGCGCAGCCGCAATGGCCAGATCGCAATTGCCTGGTAAGTTAAAATCTTGGGGTGTTACAAATAAAGGTACTCAAGAAATGATTGTTAACGCTGTCTCTTATGCAATTAGGGCAGCAGATTGGATTTTCTTATGAGTTTTATAGATATTCCTAACACGACCCAAGAAATTCGCGGTGCGATCTACGATATTTTTGCCACTTATAACATAATATTGCACGATAAAAGACGTCAACCTATGTTGGAAAAAATAAGAGAAGAAAATAATCATCTAGAAATACCTGATTTGGATGATAAAGAATTTAAAAGCAAGTTATCATCTTTATTTGAAAAAGAATGGAATGTTTCGTTAGAAGAGGTCATCAAAAAATGTAACGAGGATGGCATATTTTCAGAGATTACTAATCATCTAAAATAAAGCAAAAGGATAGCATAAAATGCTATCCTCAGTTTGTCGACAAAAGGGGTTCGGAATGTATTAATTCCGAACCCCTTTTGATATTTTCTTGGAATTTTGCTCAAGATTAAGAGCTTGGGTCTCTACGAGCCCACTATGTTAGGCCATTTTTGGACCTTGCCATGTCCGATGGGCAAAGGTAACAGTCAAAATGTTCATCGTAAACATACTCAAGTTTGCGGAAGAATCCTTCTTTTGTTCGTGGCCGTGTATAGGGTAAAGCCGGTGTGATTTCTTTGTCAAAGAGGTAGCTTGTAATGGCTGGTGTTTTATAAGCTGCATCTGCGGCAACGGCTTCAGGCTTTCCAACTTTCTCAATCACTTGTTCAACCAGTGGCTCTAACATATGGCTATCATGCGTATTTCCAGGTGCTACAATCGACCCTAGCACAAAACCATTGCGGTCTGCAGCCGTGTGAAATGAAGTGAGGCACTTTATCATGGAAACCGTAACCTAAAAACCAACGGTAAGCCATATTCGTTTCAACTTCTTCAATTGTTTTACGCATCGAACGAATACCGAAGGTTTATTGAATCAATGTCAATTTAACTAAAATAACTGGATCAATACTTGGGCGCCCTATCTCTGAATACATATCTTTCACCAAGTCATAAATGAAAGTGAAGTCAATGGCCGCCTCAATTTTACGAACCAAATGGTTCGCTGGCACCAGTTGATCCAAAGTAATCATTTCAAGTTGATCTCGCTGAATAGAATTATGTTTCGAAAGCATCGTCATCACCTCAAGTTTTAATACTCCTATTTTAAAGCAAAAAAGACTGTAGGCAAAAGCGGTTATATCTAATTCTTAAAACAAAGTTGATTGGAGCGGGTGTACGAGACTCCTGCTTAGAAAAGCGCGTCTAGGGGAGACACCAAAGGCGAAAGCCGAGGAGGCTCCCGGACCGCCCGCGGAAAGCGAGTGCCTGGAGTGGAAATCAACGTTCGAATTTTTAAAACCCTCAAAAAAAACTGTCGACAAAGTCGACAGCTGTTTTTTATAAAAAGTTTAGCAAAATATATTGTGTCCTTCTTTCAAATTTACAACTAAATATGCTAATTAAAAGATAAAAAACCCCCTTTTTCTCCAACAATTCTTTTGGAAAAGGGGTTTGTCTACACTCTGAATCCCTGAATTTATTGGATTTAAGGGATTTTTTCTTTTCCAAAATTCTTATGGGAAATTGAAATTTGATTTTACAAAATACTCGTATGCAACAACATTCTTGTTATATATTAAACATACATATGTTAAAATAACCAATGAACCAATCATCCTACAAATTCGAGGTGTATATATTGTCCATATCTAAAACAAATCGCTTATCCCTTGTAGAGCAAGTGGTTTCCCAAATCGAATCGTTAATCGAATCAGGTGAATGGGAAATTGGAAATCAGATTCCTCCTGAAATGGATTTGATCCAACAATTCGATGTAAGCAGAAATACATTAAGAGAAGCTGTACGATCACTTGTTTATGCAGGTCTTTTAGTGACGAAACAAGGAAAGGGAACATTTGTAAAGTCCTCAAGTGCCTTGGGGGCGGCATTTCAAAGAAGGATCCAGCAGTCAAGTTTATTAGAAACGTTAGAGGTCCGTCATGCCCTTGAAAGAGAGGGAGCTCAGTTAGCGGCACTAAGACGTAACCAAGGCGATATAGAAAGATTACGGCTTCATATAACAGCTTGCAGTAATGCGGCAAAAGCAAAGGATATCAAGGCTTACGAAGAAGCGGATATCCAGTTGCATAAATCGATTATGGGTTCATCACATAATGATTTATTGATTGATTTGTACGAACATATGGAAGACTCCCTTCATGATTCCATCCATCAGATAGTCGAGATGAGTTCTGATGCGAACCTTCATCTGAACATCCATTGCAACCTTGTAGATGCCATCATCGAGCAAGATGTGGACCGGGCAATCGAAACAGTGAATGAATACATTGCACAATTCAAAAAGTCTTTAGAGTAAGTACGGAGGAGATTATGAGCATTCATCAAGCGGCAAATCAACTCGAACAAACAAAAATGGATATTAAACCCAGGTTAGGACTTCTCATCATCGGGATCATTCTTCTTGGTGCCAATCTGCGGGCTCCCTTAACATCTGTTGGCCCCCTTGTTACTTCGATCCGGGATAATTTAGGAATTTCCAATACACTATCAGGTTCCTTAACGACATTGCCTTTGCTTTCTTTCGCATTATTATCACCATTTGCGCCTAGGATAGCACGGCGTTTTGGAATGGAGCTCACCCTTTTCCTTTCCTTGATACTATTAACGATCGGGATTGGGATACGCTCCGTTGGCGGCGTATTGACATTGTTCATTGGGACCATTTTAATCGGGTTGGCCATCGCAATGGGCAATGTATTGTTACCCAGTCTGATAAAACATAACTTTGCTAGGAATATCGGTTTAATGACAGGGACATATGCAGTTTCCATGAATTTATGTGGCGCAATAGGTTCCGGGATCAGCATTCCCATTGCTTCATCATCGGGTTTGGGTTGGGCTGGTGCCCTTGGATGCTGGGGAATTTTATCTCTTGTTACGGTTTTCTTTTGGATGCCGCAATTAAGACGGCCATTCAAGTCAGGTAAGGATATACAAACGGCTCAAAAGGTTAAAAACATTAACTTATGGCGTTCTGGATTAGCCTGGCAGATTACTTTTTTCATGGGGTTGCAATCGTTTATCTTCTATACAGTAATTACCTGGATGCCGGAAATCCTGGAGCAAAAAGGCCTGAATGCTGATGAGGCTGGCTGGATGCTATCCATTATGCAGCTTGCCGTCATTCCCATAACATTCATTGTGCCAATTTTAGCTGGACGCTTACAAAGTCAGCGCCTGTTAGTGGTCCCACCTGTCATCTTCCTTATTGCAGGGATATTCGGCATATTATACGGAAGCACTATATTCATACCAGTATGCATGATATTGATCGGAATTGGCGTCGGAACCATTTTCAGTTTATCCATGATGTTCTTTAGTCTTCGAACACAAAGTACCCATGAAGCGACGGAATTATCAGGAATGGCTCAATCATTCGGTTACCTCTTAGCTGCCATCGGACCAGTATTATTCGGATTGCTTCATGACGTTACACATAGCTGGACAATTCCCTTATTTATGTTGGTCGTTATTTCGGCACTTATTTTCATTGTTGGAATGCGTGCAGGAAAAAATGAATATGTAACTACAAATGAAAGTCTCTCATGAATTTTGTAAAAAAGACCATACTTACATGATAAAGAACCTGTGAAAGCGTTAGAACAACTTGTTGTCGAATTAACGAAACGAATGATATAAGTTTAGTGTATTTGAAAAAAGCCATTGCTCCTGTTGAGCAATGGCCTAGACAGTGGACAAACTCGATTAAAATCAAGTTTGCCTACTGTTTTTTTATGGCTTGTACAATTTGAAAGAGGGCTATCGCCAGTACAAATCACCAAAACACATTTGTGTGACATGTCATTTTTATCAAAGTGTACCGAAAGTAAAGATATCAAAAAGTAGTGACACGTCATATTTGGCACGATTATATGATAGAAGCAGATCATCAAGATGTAAAAACCTATCTATGCGAAAAGTAAAGAAACGATTGAGCGTGTTTTCGCAGATGAAAAAAGAATAGCATGGTGCGTTGGACTTTTAAAGGGGACTTAAAAAATTGTCCATGCAGGTGATGCACTTTCGCTGCCATGAATGTAAAGAAGATGGCCAATTGGACATGGGAAGGTCCAAAAATGGCCTAACATAGTGGGCTCGTAAAGACACAATTGAGCAAAATTCAATTTCAAAAGGGGTTCGGAATGTTTTAATTCCGAACCCCTTTTATCTGAGCCATTGCTCTTGTTGAGCAATAGCCTTTTCGTATGTAATTCCTGAATCTGCAAAATGAAAAAAGACGTACAATGTGAATCGTACGCCTTTTTTAGCCTACAATTATAATGACTTGAAAATCGCCATCTCCGCGTTCTCTTTTTTATGCATACTTCTTACTTTCCTCGTCTTTAAAAAAGCTCTTCATTGCGTGGAAAACATCTGCCTTTTGCTTAAGGATATAATACCTGAATTTTTCATTTTCGATATTCTTATAGGCTGTCATCAATGTAGAATGACGATTGTATTGATTGACTTCCCCATACCCGAACATATTGGAAACCTTCATGAGTTCTTCAACAAGCTTAACGCATCGAACGTTATCTGATGTGAGGTTATCACCGTCGGAAAAATGAAACGGATAGATATTGAACTTCGCAGGGTCATATTTATGATCAATAAGTTCTAATGCTTTTCGGTATACGGACGAACAAATCGTACCGCCGCTTTCCCCTTTTGAAAAAAAATCCTCTTCCGGAACCACTTTCGCTTCAGTATGATGGGCAATGAACTCGATTTCAACCGTTTCATATTTTGTCCGCAAGAAACGGTTCATCCAAAAGAAAAAGCTTCGAGCCATATATTTTTCCCACAACCCCATACTACCAGAAGTATCCATCATTGCCAGCACGACTGCTTTGGAATCAGGTTTCTGGATCTCATTCCAGGTTTTGAATTTAAAGTCTTCCTTATAAATAGGATGAAACCCTGGGTCCCCGCTTAAAGCGTTCCGTTTGAAAGCCGAGATCATCGTTTTCTTTTTATCGATATTTCCCATTAAGCCTGTCTTGCGGATATCGTTGAATTCGATATGTTCAAGCGTGTGCTCCGCCTGTTCTTTCTTCTGGAGATTAGGCAGTTCCAATTGGCTGAACAGGGCTTCCTCCAATTCCATCATCGACACTTCGGCTTCATAATAATCCTCACCTGCCTTATCACCTGCACCTTGGCCCTTACCGGCCCCGGCATCGGACGGTGAGCCATCCCTTGCAACCACATCCCCCACTTTACTGTCTCCATCGCCTTGCCCTACATGTTTGTTTTTATCATAGTTATAACGAATTTTGTATTCATCCAAGGAGCGAATGGGAATCTTGATAACATCCCGGCCATTAGACATTATGATGCTTTCTTCTGAAATTAGATCAGGCAAATTATTCTTGATCGCTTCCTGCACCTTTTCCTGATGACGTTGTTGATCATCATAGCCTTTCCGATGGAGGGACCAATTTTCCTGTGAGATAACATATTGTTGATTATTCTCTTCCGACATTCTCTTCCCCCCTTAAAAATGTTTGCACGCTTTTCATCATTCCTTCATATAATAAATTAGTGTGGGAAAGCCCACATCATTCCGGTTTCCCAATGAAAAATACTATGCGAAAAAACGGATTAAAAGAAAAGTATTACTCTATCTTATGCAGCGGTGCAGGATAATTTACCACAAAATTCAATAATGGACGTTTGCCTACGAACTAGACAAGTCATGACATGGACATAGGGACCCTTTAAATATTTTTTTCTAATGTTACTGCAAAATAAGTATTTATCTAGAAAACGAACAGACTTATCAGTCCTGTTCGTTTTTCAGCAGGCTTCATTTATCGGATTAGATTTTTATAAGGTAACTTAAAATATCTTTTTGATGTTAGCCGGGTACAAAATCTAAAAGCAGAGACATGCAAATACATATCAAAAAATAGCAATAAAACCACAACAAAAGGGTGCTCCAGTAATTTTCTGGACACCCTTTTACACAGATAGAATGATTCTGGTTGTGATATTCGTCAATCTTTATCTTCCTCAATTTCATGTTGCACTGTACCTGGGCGTTTGTCCCGCTCTTTCAATTCTTCATTCGTCCTTTGATTTTCCATCTGCTTCCCAAGTTCTTTCATCTCTTCATAATCCTTAGCCATGGAGCTGTTTTCCGGAACATGTTCTCTTTTCAATTCTTCTTTACTCATTTGCTATCACCTCCACTTATTGATACCCAATATTTCCAAATCCAAAACGTAACATATCCAATGGGAAGATGGGGTATAGATAAGACATTATGAGCAAACCAAAGGAGGTGTAAGAAGTATGCAAACAACTACACTTTATGTAAAAGAAGCAACGTCAGAAGGTCCGATTCTAAATCTAGAGTCCATACTTTTAAAAACGGAAGGCGTGGAACGTGCGATCATCGATGTTGATGATGGGGAAATTAAAATCGATCATAGCGAAGACGAACTTTCCCCCGACCAACTTATCACACTTATTGAACAGTATGGCTTGAATGTAACCAAATAGGAATCCAAAGTGCCGGGCTCCCCCTAGTAGGGCCCGGTAATTTTTTTGATTTTTAAATATCCGATACCCTGTCACCTTTAACAAATACTTTACCTTTCCTAAAAAAGGATATAAACCCCTGCCCAATAGGGGGCAGGGGCAAGAAAGCATGCATTTACCGATTTAACAAGCTGCCCACATAGCGCAGCAAATCATTGGCCGAAGTGGAATTATAACCGTGCTCATCGATAAGTCTCGTAATGACTTCGTTCACCTTCTTCAGTTGCCTTTCGTCTGGTGTTTTTGTTGAAGTAGTGATCTTGACGACATCCTTCAAATCCGCGAATAGCTTCTTCTGGATTGCTTCCCGTAAACGATCATGTGAATTATAATCGAATCGCTTTCCTTTACGCGCATATGCAGAGATACGAATCAATATTTCTTCGCGGAATGCTTTTTTTGCATTCTCGGAAATTCCAATTTGCTCTTCAATCGAGCGCATTAATTTTTCATCCGGATTAATTTCTTCCCCTGTCAAAGGATCGCGCAGCCTTGATTTATTGCAGTATGCTTCGACATTGTCCAGATAATTATCCATGAGGATTTTCGCAGACTCTTCATATGAATAGACAAATGCCTTTTGCACTTCATTTTTTGCAATGGCATCATATTCTTTACGTGCAAGGGAAATGAAATTCAAATACCGCTCCCGAAGTTCGTTCGTAATGGACGGATGCTGATCAAGACCTGCTTTTAATGACATAAGTACATCCAATGCATTGATGGACGGATTTTCCTTACGAATGATCGTAGAGGAAATTCGGTTAATCACGTAACGTGGATCGATTCCGCTCATGCCTTCGTCCTGATATTCTTTCTTCAATTCATTGATGTCTGCGGAATTAAAGCCTTCCACATTTTCCCCATCATACAGCCTCATCTTTTTCACTAAATCTATATCGCCCTTTTTGGGATCCTTCAAGCGGGTCATGATGCTGAAGATTGCCGCCACCCTTAATGTATGCGGGGCAATATGAACATCTGAGACATCACTTTCATGAATCATTTTTTCATAAATCTTTTCTTCCTCGGTAACCTTCAGATTATACGGAATAGGCATGACGATGATCCGGGAATGCAATGCCTCATTTTTCTTGTTGGAAATGAAAGCTTTATATTCCGTTTCATTCGTATGGGCCACGATAAGTTCATCTGCACTGATCAATGCAAAACGCCCTGCCTTAAAATTCCCCTCTTGTGTCAATGAAAGCAAATGCCATAAGAACTTCTCATCACATTTCAGCATCTCCTGGAACTCCATCATCCCGCGGTTCGCCTTGTTCAGTTCGCCATCAAAGCGATAGGCACGCGGATCCGATTCAGATCCATATTCGGCAATCGTCGAAAAATCGATGCTGCCCGTCAAATCAGCAATATCCTGTGACTTAGGATCAGAAGGACTGAATGTTCCAATTCCAACACGCTTATCCTCTGAAAGGAAAATACGCTCGACCATCACATCTTCAATCCTGCTTCCATACTCCTGTTCTAATCTCATTACATTCAGCGGCGATAGGTTTCCTTCAATCCGGATGCCGTATTCCTCATAAAAATCACCCCGTAAATACTGCGGAATGAGATGCAGTGGATCTTCATGCATCGGGCATCCTTTTATTGCGTAAATGGCACCAGAATCCTTTAATGAATAATTTTCAAGTCCACGCTTCAGTAAAGAAACGAGTGTAGACTTTCCTCCTGAGACCGGACCCATGAGAAGCAAAATCCGCTTACGGACATCCAGCCGCTTTGCCGCCGGATGGAAATATTCCTCGATGAGCCTTTCCAGTGAATCTTCAAGCCCAAACAACTGACCGCTGAAAAAATTGTATTTCTTTGACCCATTTACTTCCTCTATCCCTGCATCTCTGATCATGTTGTATACACGTGAATGAGCAGATTGAGCAACTAATGGCGTTTCTTTCAAAATTTCTAAGTACTCTGCGAAGGTGCCTTCCCACTTCAGCTTCTGTTCATCTTCTCTAAATTTTTCGATTTTCTTTAAAATATCCATTTAAGGAACCTCCCCCTGTCACTTTCAGAGAATACTTAAATCTATGCTCTAAGTCTGACAAACATGTCAGACTTTAAAAAGTGTCCGGGCATTGTTTAGAAACCTCCTGCACGCTCCATATATCGAAAAAGGCTTCAGCATTGAACAATTGATGACAAATCGGCTGACAAGAAAAATAGTGTACACTACTGCTAAAAATTAGGGTATACTAAGCCTATACTTAAGTGGGACAATATGGGTAAAGGGAGGTCACATTATGGGCACAATTATTATCGTTGCAGTTGCTATTACATTTTTAGCCGCTATCTTTACTGCTGGTTATGAAGATAAACCGGGTGTCAAATAAAGAAAATATTAAGGCCTTTCTTACATTCCAAAAAAGGGGACAGCAAATTAAATTTGCTGTCCCTTTTCTTTGCACACCCATCCATATAAATAGAAAAAAGTCCTTTCGAACCCCGGAAGGATTTCTTAACTTTTAAAATAAATTATTAATAAACACTTCATTGATTTCATGCTTGCATGAAATCAATGAAGTGTCTTGATATTTTATACAGCGTTCTTTTTTTCCGTTTGAGATGTGATATCGTTCTCCAATGATCTCAAGTCGTCGTTTACTTTTTTTCCTTGTTCCAAAAATTCTGTTTGGAATCCACTCTTTATTGCCCACCTATAAAACACTAGTGATAAACATGTAATGAGGGCCATATCCCAACCAAATGGAATTACGTTAAGTCCACCAAACTTTTCACTGCCTAAATATGAAATGGTCATCATACAGATTAAGTAAACAACCATCCAAAGTCCTGCCGAAAAGTTTTGACGGAATCCTTTCCAGTTTATTTTTGCTTGATAATAGAAATAAACGGGAAGACCGATCATTATGATAAATAATACTTGACCTGTCAGTGGCCATCTTGCCCAATAAAGAACCAAAGAAGCAAAAACAAAGCCAAGTGGCGCAATGATGCTTAATCCTTTTAGACGTAATGGTCTGTACAAGTCCTTACCTGTGCGTCTTAGTGTCATAACAGTAACTGGACCTGTAATATAAGAGACTAAAGTGGCAACCGAAATTACCTCTGCTAGCACTCCCCAGCCCCTAAACATGAATAAAAATAAGAAAGATACACCTAGATTTAAAAACATGGCTTGACGCGGGATACCATAAAGAGGATGAAGTTTTCCAAACACGCTTGGTAAATATTTATTCTTTTCCATTCCATAAATCATTCGTGACGTTGTCGCCGTGTATGTTATTCCTGTCCCGGAAGGGGAAATAAAAGCATCGACGTATAGTAAAATGACTAACCAGTTTATGCCTAAAACAATTGCTAAGTCAGCAAACGGTGAATTGAAATTCAAATGATGCCATCCGTTCACAATCATGGACGGATCAACGGCTCCAATAAACGCAATCTGTAATAAAACATAGATAACCGTTGCAATTAAAATGGAGCCAATCACTGCAATTGGGATCGAACGTCCAGGATTCTTTGCCTCACCTGCCATATTAATCGGACTTTGAAAACCGTTAAACGCAAAGATTATTCCAGAAGTCGCTACTGCAGTAAGTACACTTGCCCAACCATTAGGTGCCATACTTCCCGCTGACGTAAAATTGGATGCATGAAAACCAGCAAATAAAAGTGATCCAATCGTAAGTCCAGGTATAATAACCTTAAAGACTGTAATAAATGAGTTAGCTTTTGAAAACAAACTAACTGTCCAGTAATTTAATAAAAAGTAGACGATAAGTAATGCAGAGGCAATTGCTAAGCCTCCCCCTGTAAGCCTTCCATTTTCCACCAAACCATGTGTCCACTGCGCCCATTCCCATGGCCATGAGCTCATATATTGAACTGAAGCAATCGCTTCAACTGGAATTACGGAAACAATTGCAATCCAGTTTGCCCAACCTGCAAGAAACCCTATGAACGAACCATGAGAGTACTGCGTGTATTTTACCATTCCCCCAGCTTCAGGAAACATTGCCCCTAATTCACTGTAAGAAAGTGCAATAAATAATATAACAACCATTCCTATAATCCAAGAGATAATGGCAGCTGGTCCTGCGATTTGTGCCGCTCTCCAAGCTCCAAATAACCAACCTGAGCCAATAATAGACCCGAGTCCTACCATCGTTAATGAGAACGTTCCCATCTTTCGCTGTAAATTATTCATATGTTCATCACCATGCTTTCCAAAAATTCATTCCTTTAAATAACGTTTTAAAGTAACTGGATTTATGATTTGTGCTAGTGTACGCCCAAATAAATCTTAATGTAATTGCTGCATTCAGATCACCTCTTATTAAGCGCCTAACTTTTGATTGGAATATCTTAAGGTTGTCCCCTTTATAAGAACAATATTTTCTGCTTTTTTAGAAAATGCTTAGATCCCATTCTTCTGCCATATGTTTCAATAGCATACTACCTGTCACGCTATTCCCATATTCATCAATTGCCGGCCCATAAATACCAATACCACATCCACCTTTGAAGGGCATTCCGCTTCTGGCACTTGGAGGAACTGATGCCATAATTCCACCCGATACTCCACTTTTGGCTGGCACCCCAACAAAAGCCGCAAATTTCCCCGAAGCATTGTACATTCCACAAGTAAGCATTAACGCTTTGGCTAGTTTAGCCACTTTTTTAGGGAGAACTTGTTCTTGACGTATAGGATGGTATCCATCTAGTGCGAGAATCAATCCAATCAGGGCTATGTCTTCTGTAGTCACTTCTATGGAACATTGCTTCAGGTAAACCTCTAAAGCCTCCTCTACATCAGATTCTAAATAATTCATCTCTTTTAAATAATGTGCTAAAGCTCTATTTCTATGTGCGGTTAGCACCTCAGATTGAAACACTTCCTCATTGATGATTGGGCGCTTCCCTAACAAATTTTCAAATAATGCAAGGAGAAATTCCAATTTTTTTTGTGAAGACTCCCCTGGCAGAAGCGAAGCTACAGTAATCGCCCCAGCATTTATCATAGGATTAAACGGTTTTCCTGGCTTATGCATTTCTAAACGAATGATTGAATTGAAAGCATCCCCAGTTGGTTCCACATCGACCCTATCCAACACATAAGAAATGCCGCAACCCAAGCATGCCGCTATAAAGCTGACCACTTTTGAAATACTTTGTAACGTGAAAGGGACTTCCCAATCTCCTGACTTTATCATGTTTCCACCTGGCTCTAGTATGCAAATACCTAACTGCGATAAGTGTGTATTCCTCAACGCAGGTATATAATTGGCGGTTTGTCCTTCAGTAGCATAGGGTTTGTAATTTGCTACCCATTCATCCAAGCAGGCTTGCTTTTGATTATTAACATGAATGTTATAATCTTTTGTTAATTCTCCAACCACTTTCTTCCACCTCTTCATTGTTGTGCTTAACTTTAATGGATTAGATGAAAACATAATGAATATTCTAAATATTGTTAAGCGCTTTCAAAAGTTTTTACCTACCTTGAATTTTAAAACGGGAACTACATAATCTTACAAAAACCTACAAAATCTAAAAAATAAAAATCCTTTAAAAGCAAAAACGTGATTCTTTTCACATGTTTTGATACTATTTTTGTGGATAGAAAAAAAGATTGTTTTTTCCGTATTTTTACTAATACGCTCTATTAAGCAAAGTAAGCATTGTATTGAAGCCGCTGAAACTGTATACTGATTTTTTAAACAATTGGGAGGTGAACGCCTTGAATCTCGGTACGTTAATGAAAAAAGAGGTCAATATCCTTGCTCTGATGTTGTTAACAGTCCCATTAGCTGGTGAATTGAGTTTTTATCCTTTAAATGAAACGTTTCGGATAAGTTTTGGTCCGCCTGCACTTTTCTTTTTTTTACTATTATTACAGAAAACACCTGCTATTTTATCGGGTGCCTTGACAGGAACGATGGTTGTGTTATTTCGTATCCTAATAGACTTTTTCACCAATGATAATTTTCACTGGGCGTCCACTTTTCAAGAACAGTATCCCAGTTTTTTCTTTTATTTCACCTATTCCTTTCTTTTTTCTTTAGTGAAAATCAACCGCTTTCAAAACCGGTCTTTGATTATTGGATTTATTGGCCTCATTATCGAAATATTATCCGACACTGCAGAATTAATCATTCAATATTTTGTATTAGAAACAACAATTGCGTTAGGTTCATTAAATGAGATGATCGTGATCGCATTCGGACACAGTTTTATCGTTTTAAGCTTTTTTAATATGATGAAACTTTATGAGGCACAATCAAGAGAAAGGCAAATCAGAAAACAAAATGAACACATGCTGATGCTCATTTCCAATTTATATGAGGAAACGATTCATTTAAGAAAAACATTAAAAAATGCAGAGAATATAACAAAGGAATCATATGATTTGTATCGCGATTTAAAAGAACGGGAAAAACGGGAAAAGCAACCCCATGTTCTTACACAGCAATATAGTCAAAGAGCATTGCGCATTGCGGGTGAAATGCATGAAGTTAAGAAAGATAATCAACGAATTTTTGCTGGTCTCTCTAAATTGATTTCTAATGAGAGTTTTAAGGATTATATGGAAGCTGCTGAACTTATTCAATTAATTATCCGAATTAATGAAAAATATGCCTTATCACTTGGAAAGGATATTCAATTTGAATACTCTTTAGATGGAAACACCGATTCACATTATCATGTATATACCGTATTATCTCTTTTCAATAATTTAGTCGCTAATGCAGTGGAGGCAATTAAAGAAGAGGGAATCGTTAGTTTAAGTTTGAGTGAACTTTGCGATAATGTAGAATTTAAAGTTGCTGATAATGGACCTGGGATCCCTAAAAAATATCAGACCGTTATATTTAAACCTGGATTCACTTCAAAATATGATCATTTCGGGACCCCTTCAACAGGGATTGGACTCTCATATGTTAAAGAAGTTGTGAAAGAACTGGGAGGGGATATCCTATTAGAGAGTAAGATTGACGGCGCTGTTTTTTCTATAAAGTTACCAATCCATAAGTTGATACAGAAAGGATGATTTCATGCGTTTTTTTATAACAGATGATGATTGTGCTATACGTTCGAACTTAAGCCAAATTATAGAGAACGAAGATTTAGGAGAAGTGGTAGAGGAAGCGGAAGATGGCAGTCAATTAGAAGGACATATTTTGAATTTAAAACAAATTGATATATTATTTATTGATTTATTAATGCCCATCCGGGATGGCATTGAGACACTTCGTCATATAAAAAGTACATTTAATGGAAAAATAATAATGATTTCACAGGTTGAATCAAAAGAGCTGATTGGTGAGGCATACTCACTCGGAATCGATTATTATATTACTAAACCAATTAATCGCATTGAAATATTAACAGTTATCCGAAAAGTCATGGAACGGATTCATTTAGAAAGATCGATCACTAATATCCAAGCCTCTTTAAATAGTGTATTGAATTTTGAACAGCCAAAGGCTGATAAATCAAATAATTTTAATGAAAAAAGCATAAAAGAGGTGGGCGAATTTTTATTATCGGAATTAGGAGTTGTGGGAGAAAATGGGGCAAAGGATTTAATTGAAATGCTTCAGTATTTATTCATGTATGAACGGACATTTACTTTTGAACAGCATTTCCCGACTCTTAAAGAGATCTTTGAAGAAATTACAAAAAAAAAGCTCGGAACATCAGCTGGGCAAGTTGATATTAATCGAGAAATGAAAGCTGCCGAACAGCGAATACGCAGAACGATCAACCATTCGTTAAATCATTTTGCTTCGCTCGGTTTAACGGATTTTTCAAATCCAAAGTTTGAAAATTACGCTTCCAAATTTTTTGATTTCACAGTCGTTCGCCAAAAGATGAAAGAACTGCAAAAGGATTCAACGATCGTCCTTACTCCTACCCGGGTAAATACAAAAAAATTCATTCAAGTGTTTTTTTTCGAAGCGAAACGATTGAATCCAGAGGAAATAAATAGATATAGATAAATTCCACAAAAGGAAGTGAAAAAAGCGTAAAATCCCTGAAAGATTTCAAGGGATTTTAGCAATGAACTCACTTCTTCAACAATAAATACATGAAATAAGGAGCACCGATCAATGCTACCATGATACCTGCAGGAATCCCCTCAGGTTCAACAATATTACGTCCTATCGTATCGGCAAGCAACAATAGCCATCCACCGAGTAAAATGGCCACTGGAATGAATAATTGATTTCGGGGCCCCACCAAAGATTTTGCTATATGGGGGGCCATGAGTCCAATGAATGCAATTCCGCCTGTAACAGAAACGGCAGCCGCAGCCAGTGCGACAGCTGTGATTAGCAATACGATCCGTTCCTTTTCAATCGATACACCCACTCCAATTGCGATTGGTTCACTTAAACCAAGCAGATTCAAACGATTTGCTTTATATAAAGTGAATGGAATGAGGATGATTAACCATGGAAGAATAGCCCAAATGAAGGGCCAGTCCGTACCCCATATATTTCCCGCCAACCATTTTGCAATGAAATCGACTTTTGCCCGTTCCGCTGATGAAATGAGGACAATCATCAAGCCTGAAAGCGCCATTGAAAATCCTACGCCAATCAAAACTAACCGAACAGGTTCAAGGCCAGCCCTTTTCTTAAATGAGAGTATATATATTAAACAGGCCGTCAGTAACGCGCCTATAAAAGCGACAAGTGGGATCATGTAAACAAACGAACCTGTATCAATCGGGAAAAACAAAAAGAAAGCGGCAATGGCAACACCGGCTCCTGAGTTGATTCCGATGATTCCGGGATCGGCTAAATCATTTCGTGTGATTCCCTGTAAAATGGCTCCCGACAGTGCAAGGGCCATGCCTGCTAAAAGGGTAATGATGATCCGCGGTAATCGGACGGAAAATAAAATGAATTCCTCTTTAAACGTCCCTTGCCCGAAAAGCGTTGGAATCAGTCGCCCTAAAGAAAGATTCGAATACCCCGAACATGTCCCAATAATGATCGTTATGATTATGAGTGCGAATAATGCACCTAATATCCATCGCTGTTTTTTGATTAAAGCTGACTGGATCATGAAAATGATTTACCTCCTTTACGCACGATTAGGAGGAAGAAAGGTAAACCTATCATCGCAACAACCGCTACCACAGGTGTTTCATATGGAGAATTTATTGTCCGGCCTATCGTATCGGCAAGAAGCATGAAAGTGGCACCTGAAATCGCTGACATAGGCAGGATGAATGATAATCCGTACCAACGATTGCCCTAACCATATGGGGGACCATTAACCCGATGAATACCATATTCCCAACAAGAGCAACGGCAGCACCAGCTAGGAGAATGATGACTACGAAGAGGACCGCCTTTATTTGTGTTGTCTTTTGACCTAACCCTACCGCCACTTCTTCACTTAAGCTAAGTATTGTGAGCTGTCTAGAAAAGATAAAGGAGATCAGGATGCCTATTACAATAACTGGGACGATTACACGGAGCTGCCCCCATGATGTTCCGATATTCCCGCCTGCAGTCCACATCGAAACATCCTTTGATACCTTGAAATAAATACCGACCCCTTCCGAAACGGCAAATAGGAATGCAGAGACTGCAGCACCAGCCAATACGATCCGTAAAGGAGAAAATCCTCCCTTTTTCATCGCACCTATGCCGAAAACCATGGTAGCCCCCACTGCGGATCCAATAAAACACGCAGTCATGATCCCTAAGTTATTAGCTGAAGGAATAAATGCCAAAGTTAAGGCGAGACCTGCATTGGCACCTGCCGTCAATCCAAGCAACCCTGGATCAGCAAGTGGATTTCTAGTCATTCCCTGCATGATGGCACCAGAAACGGCAAGTGCCGCACCAACAAAGATTGCACCCACTTCACGAGGGAACCGGATTTCCCGAATGATGGAAATCTTATCACCGGTAGCTTTTGATGTCAGTGCTTGCCAGACATCTTTGACGGTAGCATCTGCCGCACCAAACGCCATTGAAATATAGAACATGCCCATGAATGCAGCAATCCCGATGATCAGTTTATATATAAATGGGATGAAACGTTTATTCTCATTAGTCATCTGTCTCTCATCTCTTTATTTATAGAATAAAAGGAGAGGAATTTGAATCCCTCTCCTCGCTGTATTATTTACCTAGAAAACTTTTGGAAAAGAAGTCTAATTGGTAATCTAATGTTATTGGATCATTGAAGTAAAATTCTTTCGCATTAGCTTCAAATAGTTGATTGTTTTTAACAGCAGGAATGTTTTTATACGTATCTGTTTGTTGGAATGAATTATCCTCATCTTTATTATTACTCAAAATCACATAATCACCGGCATAGTCTGCCAGAACTTCTAAAGCTTTAATTCTATCTAAATATATTGTCAATAGTTAGTTCATGGGTATATAAGAAGACAACTCTTTAGATCTTTTGCCTGAAAAGTTTTACCAATTGATAAATGAAAACAGTGAAGATCCCGGAAATATTTCCGGGATCTTCACTGTTTGGCTCATGCTCAGGATTTTGAAAGATGTCCCTTAAGTCATCAATCAATGTTTCTTAAATCCTTGCTTCTCCACGTAATCTTTCATGTACAGCCTGCTTTTCTTTCCAAGCATGCCAGCCATTTGCTCGGTCCAGGTGTCTTTTCGTTTACCTTTAGTCCGGCGTTCGTAATAACTGGAAATCGTTTCATTGTACTCTTCAAGTTGTCCGATGAACTCCTGCTTATCCTCCTGATATCCATTTTCATGATAGATATTGGACTTCGGCAAACGGGGCTTTTTATCCGAACGGTTTTTCGGATATCCAACCACTAAAGCGAATAATGGAATAACCCTGTGCGGTATATTCAAAACCTCAGACACTTCCGGGAGATTATTGCGTATCCCGCCGATATAGCAAATGCCAAGTTCCATCGATTCTGCGGCCAATGCTGCATTTTGAGCCGCCAGAGCAGCGTCAATACAGGCAACCATGAATTTCTCCGTACTTTCAATCGATTCAGTCAGGTCCATGTTTTCCATTTCGGAAACCATATCCTGACGATATAAATCGGCGCAAAAGACGAATAGATGTCCATTCTTTTCTACATAAGATTGTGGTCCGGCAAGTTCAGCAAGCTTGGCTTTCTTTTCCGGTTCGGTTATCCCTATGATTGAATACGCTTGAATATAACTTGAAGTCGATGCAGCCTGGGCGCATTCCACAATCGTATTGATTTGCTCCTCAGACAATGGCTTGTCCTCAAAAGAACGAATGGAACGGTGATCTAAAATCTTCTCAATTATTTTATTCAAAGTTCTCACCCCTATTGAATATGTAAAGTGAAAAATCCATCATCGGGGCTGTAATTCCCCCGATGACAGTAAGCCAGTGATGGCACTCAACCTTTTGTTTTCAAATCCAATTCACGGTAATTTTGCTGTCTCAATGCTTCATAAATCAAGATGGCAGCCGTGTTCGACAGATTAAGGGAACGTACTTTATCCGTCATTGGAATCCGAAGGCACCGATCCATATTTTCTTGGATCAGCTCTTTCGGGAGGCCCGTCGTTTCACGGCCAAAAATGAAGTATATCTCACTGTCTTGATCACTGTAATCGAAGCTGGAATGCGGCTGCTCGCCGAATTTCGTTAAGTAATAAAATTCACCGCCGGCATTCTTTTCGTAAAACTCTTCTAACGAATCATAATAATGGATCTTTACATTCTCCCAGTAATCGAGCCCAGCCCGTTTGAGCTGTTTGTCATCCGTTGAGAAACCGAGCGGGCGAATGAGATGTAAAGACGTATCCGTCCCTGCACACGTTCTTGCAATATTGCCTGTATTTGCTGGAATCTGTGGTTGATATAAAACTACATGTATTGCCACTTCTTATTCACCTCTAGTTTGAACTTCACCTTAATTATAGCATTAAACAAAAAAGACTAAAAACCAATCACCCTCCATCCAAAATCACAAAGAATTTATAAACGATGTTCGGTGTATATCTAGTCGAATCCTCATACGTCCAATACCGGTGACGGCTATTCATCGTATGGGCATTCACAAGCGGCATCCCATCCTGATCCTTCGCGGTTACAATCAAGTTATGATCAAACCGTCCGTCCCCTTCAAAATCTATACAAAGGATATCACCCAAATTCAATTCCTCTGCCGTCTCCACCTGCTTTGTCCTGATGGCATTCCCGGATTTTAGCAGATGATATAAAGAATGTGCCGTCGTCCAAGTGTAACTCCAGCTTTTTCCTCTTATCCACCAGCCCTTACTTTTGTTTGGCGCCCCCCACATCGGAATTCCTCCCGCATGTAGACATTGTGAAATGAAATTCGTACAATCATCAGTGAATTTATGATACCTTGGATTGAATTCATTCCACCAACGCTCGGCATATTGGACGGCCTTCATCCGCTCATACTTATATGCAAGACGATTTGCGCCGGGATCACATTTTGGCTGTACCTCTTCCGTTTCAAAGCTGGGAACCAACTCACATTCATCCACTATATACCCATTTCGAAATCGAGCTTCCCTTTCTTCCATTTCTTCTTCAATATAAAATGAATCCTCCTTTTTCAATAAATATTGCAGGTGCACTTGATAAGTCAGGACTGTATCCATGTCTTCCTTTCTCTTCGAATGAACCTTGCCTGCTGCATTCACCCGAACAATTTCCGCTGCACGGTTCCTCATCAATTCCTTTTTCAGATGTAATTTCCTTTCACTCCGTTCCTGATTATCGGAAGTATAAAACTCCACTCTTTCTTGTAAAAGGCGTTGCAATTGTTCCCTCAAGTTCATGCCCTCCTTCTTACTATCTATGCTAATGTGTATGTTCGAAGGGGATTAAAATGCACCTGACGATTTCCTCCCGCCTTTTTACGATTTTAAAGGGCAATCCAAACAACCCTCACATTCATAAATTTTAAAGTCACGTGTGATGTCTTTCCGTATGGGTCGATTACAGTATGGTTTTTTTTATACTGAATTATAATCAAAGTAATATTGGGGAAAATATAAGAATGAATACACGATTTTCTAACCTGATTAGACCAGATTGGAGACGGAAATTTTGAGCTTTATTGAAGTGTTAAGTAGGGTAGTCGCTGCTTTTGTGGTTTTACTATTGATGACTCGAATAATGGGAAAAAAGCAAGTAAGTCAGTTGACTTACTTTAACTATATTACAGGTATCACTATCGGCGCGGTGGCTGCTTCCATCACAATCGATACAAGTATTGATTTGGTTGACGCCTTCGTTAGTTTAATCGGTTGGTCCGTACTCACTATTCTTGTAGGCTTCATTAATTTAAAATCTCCAAAAGCTCGTATAATACTTGACGGCGAACCTACAATTGTAATCAAAGATGGAAAAATCCTAGAGAAAGCGTTGAAAGGGGAAAAATTAAACATGGATGACCTTAGCATGCTATTGCGCGAACAAAGCATATTCTCCATGCAAGAGGTAAACTATGCCGTTTTAGAACCAAATGGTCAATTGTCTGTCTTAAAAAAAGTGGATAGCCCGAGTGTTTCCAAAAAGGATATTACTTATGTGAAACCATTATACATACCTACAGAAATTATTGTGGATGGAAAAATCGTTCCTCATAATTTAAGTAAACTGAGCTTAAACCAAAGCTGGTTGGAAACGCAATTACAGCAGTTTGGTGTATGCCTGCAAGATGTATTTTATGCTGAAATACAAAGTGATGGCACTTTGTATATAGATACAAGACAAGATGACCAGTTTCCTCCACGTTAAGAGGAAAAGGGGGAACTCAAGTCATTTTAAATTTGGACAGTTATGCTTTTAGAGCTAAGGATTTGCTGATTATTAACAGCCCATTAATCTCTCTTTTTAGGTACCCGCAGGTTATATATTAAACAAATATCTTACCATTAGGAATAGCGTAGCAACTAGTTATTCAGAATGGCAAGTGTCCGAAAGAAGTGGTGCTGCAGCTCATCTTAAGTATGAATTGGTAGATGCCGTAACAAATATACCCGTATAACAACAATCTTATTACGGGGATGTAAGTACTGCTGATAGTCGGTACTGGTTTTATCCTCTGTTCAATAATGTATTTACTACAAAAGACTACTACTTAGTGGTTACAAATTGGGAGCTATCCGGTTAACTTTAGTGGTAATGTCTATAACTAGAAAAAAGAGAAAGAAGCTGTCCCAAAAGTCATTTACGGCTTTTGGGACAGCCACTACATCTTAAATATCATTTTGTTTCCAAGGTAAACTGCAGTCCCTTTTCAATTTCCGCCAGTACCTCTTCATCCGTTTCCTTCATTCGTGCTTCTTCCAGAACGGAAACGGACTGCCCCCGGCCAATTTTCCCAACCGCCCAGGCCGCCGTTCCCCGTATGACGGGCCGCGGATCATCCTTCATGACCTGGATCAGTTCGGGCAATGCCGTTTCGTCTTTGAAGTGGGCCAATGCTAAAATGGCATTTCTTTGGATTGGTTTTTTACCGCGCCAAGAGCCAGATACATGGCCGTATGTCTCCTTGAAGTCCCGATTTGAAATCGTAAGCAGAGGTTTCAGCAGCGGTTTCGCTAACTCGGGGTCAGGTTCCATTTCTTCATGAAAATGAAAATCCATTCCTTTGTTTTTCGGACAAACGGTCTGGCATGTATCACACCCATACAAACGATTGCCTATTTTCGTCCTGAACTCATCCGGCAGGAAACCCTTTGTCTGGGTTAAGAATGCAATACAACGCTTAGAATTTAGCTGGCCACCCTGAACGAGCGCACCTGTCGGGCAAACATCGACACATTTATTGCATGTCCCGCATTGATCTTCCATCGGTTGATCCGGTTCAAATGGCAGGTTGGTAATCATGTCTCCCAAGTATACAAAAGACCCGAATTCCGGAGTGATGATCATACTGTTTTTTGCACTCCAGCCAATTCCTGCACGCTCAGCCACTGCCCTATCTGACAATTCACCCGTATCTACCATTGACTTCACCACTGCCCCTGGCACTTTATCTTTAATGAAACCCTCAAGTAACTGCAATTTATTACGAAGAACGGTATGATAATCCGTTCCCCAAGAAGCCCGGCAAAAGATCCCTCGCCGCTCACCTTTTGTGCTTTGCGGAGCATCCTTCAATTTTGACGGATAAGCAAGTGCAATCGAAATGATGGATTGCGGTTTTTCGAATATCAATTCAGGCCTGACCCTTTTTTCTATATCGCCTTCTTCAAACCCTGACTGATAATCCAGTTCCTGTTGACGTATCAGGCGAGCTTTCAATTCGGCAAAAGCCGTGGCCGATGTAAAACCGATTTTATCGATGCCGATCTCTTTACTATATAAAATCACTTCTTGCTTGAATGCATTCATATCCATATTAATCACCTACGTTCATTCAGTATTCCGATCGAAGCTTGTATCCATTTCAAACCATTGCTATCTATGATAAACTAATTGCAATCATTTTTGGAGGTGAAACGCTTGGAAATTACCGTATCAGCTAATCTTAGCAGTAAAATCCCTGAATTCAAAGTTGGGATCATTACATATGAAAACATCGAAATAGGTCCCTCCCCGCAAATGGTGAAAGGGAGACTTCAACTATTTCAGGAAGCTCTTTTCTTCGACCTTGAAGAAAAGGAATTGACCGACTTTTCCGGCATTAAAGCGTGGCGGGAGATTTTCAAGGCTACAGGAACAAACCCGTCACGGTATCGCCCCTCCGTGGAAGCCCTTTACAGCCGCGTAAAAAAACAGAATTACTTGACACCCATCCATTCAGCCATCGATTTGAATAACTTCTTCTCGCTGTTATATGAAGTTCCGATCGGCATTTATGATGCGGAAAAATTATCAGGAGACATCTCGATTAAGATTGGCGAGGGGGCAGATGGTTATGACGGTTTGAACGGCCGCTTGAATTCCATGGAAAATATGATTACATCAGCCGATCATGAGGGCGCATTCGGAAGCCCTTACGTTGATTCAGAACGCACGAAAGTCACCGAAGAAACAAAAAAAGCCATCCAAATCATTTATTTACAACCCAATACTCCAATCACAGAAGCACATCAGCTAACAAAATCCTTGATGGACATGTTCCTTGAAATCCACGGTGGTGAAGGGACTTACTCGATTGTAGAAGGCTAATCAAAAATGAACGGAAATAAACCCTTTCCACAATCGGAAGGGGTCTTTTCGTAAACTTTCCAAACCTTTAAAGTAAATTATATTCCCATCGATCCATCCCTTCAGCTTTGGATAATAACTTGATATGCGTCCCGGCCCCCGTATGATTTAATGATTCTGATAACCCCATCCACCTGAGAAGTTAAATAACACCCGTCACCATAAACCTAACCGGTTCACTGTTTTTACTAAAACCCCAGAACTGCTGTTTAGGCATTTATCCAAAAATGAACTTATTTTGTTATCCCCTAATGCTGAATAGCTTTGATTAACGCATTTTTTCGGTATAAAATACATGGCAGCTAATATAAAACTCCGGTTAATTACGGTATGAATGCCATGAAGTTCGTTTTGTCATTTCTCTGATAGAATAAAAATGATAATCAGATTAACCTTCAGCTCATTCAACCCCTTCCCGAATTTCCGCCCCCATAAAATGCAGGTAATTTGGACAATAAAAAAAATCCCACTGTAAACAGTAGAATTCTTGTAATAATATTTAAACGCAAAGCTTCGTTCTCCAGGTAACGAAACCCTACGTTATGAGTATGTATTGGAGCGGGTGAAGGGAATCGAACCCTCATCATCAGCTTGGAAGGCTGAGGTTTTACCACTAAACTACACCCGCATGTCCTTGTAGAACTTTGTCGAATTACCAACAAAATTAATTATATAGTTTAATCTAAAAAAATGCAATAGTTCTTTTAAAAAAATTATTAATTAATGTATTGTAACGTTAATATATTCATTCACTCTAGTAAAGATGTTAAAAAGCCCCCTGTTTCAGAGAACTTTTTCATCCTATATAATGATTTAAGACCAAATGACTTCCATTAACCGCGGATAAACCTGCTGTGCCGTTTCAAGCAGCATGATTAACTTCCTGAACGCAAGATCCGGTACGATATCCCCCTCAATGGAGTATGAATACCGAATGGAAATGGTCCCATTTTCTTCATAAAGCTTGGAGTACCTAAAATTAGCATTATATTCATTCAACAGTGTATGAACATCCTGTTTCTTTTCAGGATTCTTCAACTCGGCGACATTAAAGCAAAATAAGTCCGCCACATTTTCATCTTGATTGAATGCAAATACTAAAAGGACCTTCCACCCGTCCTTTAACTTTTGCTCAGCTCTAAAAAAGGTGGTTCCATCTTCATTCAACTCATTCATATAGATTTTCTCACTAGTTAAAAAATCACGAAATTCAGCAACGTTTGACATGGTTCATCACCTTTCTGTTTGTAAGTACATTTTATAATGAAAACTGGCATTTTTACAGACTTTTCTATAATCCTTCCAATTTCACCCTATTAACAGAGGCATGAAACACTCATTAAATGAATGGGAGTCAAATATGAACTCCCTTAATAGATTAATTAGCCAGTTGTTTCTCCGCAAAACTGAAGTGCTTCTTGAAGGTCCAAAATTTCCTGGCGGACTTTTGAGTATCCTTCAATTTCAGGCACTTCTTTATTAGTATGTGATCGACCTTTATCTGCCGCTATCGCCATGGTTTCGAAAACATACAGCAATTGAGCGAGCTCCCGCTCTGAAAGGACTGGCCGTTCATAGGATTTCAAGCTGGCATTTAGATAATAGCCCAACTGTTCTATCGAAAATATAACGGGCCAAAGAGATTCCAGTCTAGCCTTGTTTTTGAATATCTCACCAAGGGATGCATTGTAAACCGTTAATAGATTCACCATATTTGTTTGCATTTTGTTCCTTCCGCTGCTTTCATCAATTGCAAAGTCATTATCTTTTTCAGAGAACGCCATCAATAATAACTGTCCCTGGCTTCGAATCGTTTTGGCTGTCAAATGATTGAGAAGACTGGATGCCGAACGACTTCCGAGTAACAGCGACCCAATAAGACCTATCATGCTTCCAACGACGATATCTGTTATCCTTACTGTCGCAAAAAAACTGAAATCATAGATTTGAGTTGAATATTCCGCCATGATTAATGCTGAAGGAGTAAAAAACATCGCCGCTAATCCATAATTCCGAACGATGAAAAGCTCTGTAATGAATGTCAAACATAAAATGATCAGAACGATAATGAACTCGTTATGAACGGCTGCTAGAATTAAACTTGCTAGCAGGAGTCCGATGACCGTCCCGAAAGTCCTTTGGACCGCTCGATGGAATGTGGCGATGATGGTCGAACCCGACATAACGGCCGCACAGGATAAGGGAATCCAGTACGAACGGTTAAAATCGGCGGAATATGCGATGATGGCAGCAATGGTAAGGATTGTTCCATATCGAACGGAAGCGCGGAAGACAATTGAATTCTTATCGAACGCCCCAAGAAAAATTGTTTTTAAAGAAGGCTTTGAGATGGTTGCTGCTTGATCGATTTTCTGGACAGGTTCATTCATGATGGCATCTGCATTATAAATCTTCATGAATAACTCTTCCACCTCTTCGGTCATTTGGTCAGGTTGAAGGATCTTTTTTTCATTCTTTGTTTTAGATGCAATGGAACCGGCAAGGGCACGAACGGATTGACCTAATTCTGGCGGCAGTACGATATTTTTATTCAAGGAAATTTCCAGAGCCTCCAAGAATATGGCATTCGCATGTTCATTCAGTAGGAACAACCGCTTTAACTCATCTGGGCTTCGCCTGTTTGAAAACCCGGCTAACAGTGTATCTTCAGCCTGTTTCATCGCCAATACCGTTCCCTGTCTTGCTTTATTGTATTTCTCGGTTCCCATGGAATCAAAGAATGCCCCCAATTCTCTGTACACCTTTTCCACCGCAAGCGATTCTGGTCCATGAGGGTTGAAAAACCACCCTAACATACAGATTATCCAAGATAGTGCCCCACCCATTAAAACGAGGCCCCCACGCAACGGAGCCAGACTTTGATCAACGGGCATACCTGTCGCAAGCGCAAAGCTCAAGACGAAGAATACCGCCGAAGGACCGGTAATCTTTAATGCACCAAATATAAAAAAAACACTTGCCCCGATGATCCCCATCATTATGGCTGTTCCCAATTGGTATGGAGCCAAAAGCGTCCCTAATACAACAGATAAAGCAAGACCCACCATCACAAAGAAAATCTTTATAGTTCTTTGGTGATACGGTTGGTTAAAAACGTATAAATAAGTGAAACCTCCGATCCCTGCCAGTAAACCGTACGCTAAATTCCCGAATAATAAGCCAATGAAAACAGGTAAGGCAGCAGCTATGCCTGCGCTTAGTGCTTTTATCCAAGGAAATGGATTCTTCTTTATTTCAAAAGCCTGTTTAAATGTCGTATGTATCGCATCTGATTTCAGAGATTCGGAAGGGTGCTTATTTTCACTCATTTTCAATTTATCCTTTCATTAATGATTCTATTAACTCTGCAGTGAAAGCTACTGATAAGATGACTTCTAATAATTAATATCCTTCATATGGATAAAAAGATACCACTAAAGGTAAAAGCAAAGTAGATTGGAACAGGTGTGCGAGACTCCTACGGGAAAAGCGAGTCCAGGGGAGACCCCGCAGGCGCAAAGGCACCTGGGGCGGATTGCCTGCGCAAAGTGAGTGCCTGTAGGCAACGTTCAAATTTGCCTACAGTCTGGGATATCTTTTTATGAAAAGGAAAACGGCCTTTCCCCGATTGAATATCGAAAAAAGGCCGTTTTTATTATAAGCTGCTTAAAAATCACAACAAAGGACCTTCCTCAGCTTTATTTCCATAATACTTAGAGTTGAGCGAATTCAGGTTCCGCAACTTTTACAAGCTGCTTACCGAGGTTCGTTCCTTTAAACAAACCTAAAAATGCATCAGGTGTGTTTTTGAACCCTTCAATAATCGTTTCTTCATACTTCAGCTTTCCTTCTTGAAGCCACTTACCTAAATCCGTCGCACCCTCTTGGAATCTAGCGGCATAATTTCCAACTGTGAAACCTTTCATAAGTGCACTCGTTTTGATCATCGCCGATTGCAGACGCGGTCCTAGATCTTTCCCTTCTGCATTATACGAGGAAATCGCTCCGCATAATGGAATTCGGGCATTCGTATTCAAAAGTGTGAAAACAGCATCTGACACCTCGCCGCCCACATTATCGAAATAAACATCGATTCCATCAGGAACAGCATTAGCTAAATCTGTCGCAAAACTATCACTTTTATAATTTACGGCTCCATCAAATCCGAGCTCTTTCGTTAAGTACTCAAGTTTTTCATCTGAACCAGCGATGCCAACAACCTTCGCACCTTTTATCTTAGCAATTTGTCCGACTACTGAACCAACTGCTCCAGCCGCTCCGGAAACAACTACAGTTTCACCTTCTTGAGGTTTACCAATATCAAGCAAACCAAAGTAAGCTGTCAAACCGGTCATTCCAAGAATCCCTAAATGCGTTGTGATCGGAGCCACCTTGGGATCAATCACGCGGATTTCCTTTTCAGTGACAACTGTATATTCTGCCCAGTCGATATTCCCAACAACGACATCCCCTTGTTTGAAAGAATTCGATTTGGACTCAACAACTTCAGCAACAACGCCACCCGTGATGACTTTATTCAATTCAAATGGAGCAATGTATGATTTGGTATCTTGCATTCTGCCACGCATGTATGGATCGACAGATAAATATAGCGTCCGTACTAAAATCTCATTATCTTTTGGTGTGGGAACTTCACTCTCAACAAAGTTAAAATCTTCTTTCGAAGGCATACCTTTTGGACGGTTTGCCAGGGTGATTTTTTGTTGTTTTGTTTGTGTCATCATTCGTTCCTCCTTGATTTTGAATGCGTAATATCGAAAAGAAGCGTATCACTGTTGAAGTTCATAGGTCAAAGAATATGATTGCCTTTTGCTTCCATATCACTCTTTATGTAGCCTTTCTTGAAAGTCCTAAACTTGCTACGACCTATTATGCCCCATGTTTTTCATTCATATAAAGGACATGAGGAAAATGCTTTGTCCTACAATGTTCGTTTTAAGCATAAATAATGTACGTCGACTTCTACCATATACGGTTCGCTTCCTGGAAATTTAACGGCCTTTCCCCGTTTGGATACCGAGAAAAGGCCGCAGCTTGAAATACACTATTTTTATTGATCTGCTTGGCAATTGGTCAAGCTCAGCAGCTACTTTCTTTCTTCTTATTTATATCCCTGGTTTAAAACGTCAGCCTGGACAGTTTACACTGCAATCATTGAGGCTATGTTCGCCCTTGAAAAAACTTTGCAAACATATGTGAACTTGGTTTAATGGATGGTCTACATCAATTTTGAAATAAACATCGTCGCAATTCCAAAGTAAATAAGTAACGAGAGTATATCATTTAGTGTTGTAATTAATGGACCAGAAGCAACTGCGGGATCGATGTTGAGTTTATATAAGATTAGAGGAATGATGGTCCCAGCTAAGGTCCCAATAATTAGGGTCATGACTAACGAACTTCCAACCACTAATCCCAGAACGGGATTTCCCTGCCAAACATAAGCTATGATGGAAATTAATATTCCACAGGTAATGCCTATTATCAATCCAACTTTCAGTTCCCGTATAATAAGTCTGGTTACGACTCCCTTATCCGTATCACTAGTGATTAGGCCCCTTACAACAACAGCTAAAGATTGGGTACCTGTATTTCCAGTCATCCCTGCGATCATCGGCATAAAGAAAGCAAGTGCAACAACTTTGGACAATGTTTCTTCAAAACCGCTTATAATAGTTCCAGACACTAATCCGATAAATAAAAGTAAAATAAGCCAGGGGAGCCGACGATATGCGGCCACATGGGCCTTCGTGTCAAAATCAATAGCTTTACCGGATGCCGATAGTTTTTCAATATCTTCGTTTGCTTCTTTAATGACAACATCAATAATATCATCAACGGTTACAATTCCTAATAACTCATTATTTTTTTCAACAACAGGGATTGCTAAAAAATCATAACGCTCAATAACACCGGCTACCTCTTCTTGATCTTCATAAGCCGATACGGAGATAACCCGGCTGTACATAATATCTTGAATTTTTTCAGATTCATCATTTATTATTAAATCCCGATATGAGACAACACCAACTAATTTTTTATCATTATCAATTACATAAAGATAGTTAATCGTTTCCGAAAACTCCGCAAATATTTTAAGTTTTTCAACTGATTCACGGACCGTATAATGTTGGGGGATCCATACAAAACGGTTTGTCATTATTCGTCCCGCCGTTTCAGGGGGATAATTCATGATATTTTGAACGATTTTAGATTCTTCTTGTTTCATGCCTGAAAGAAGTTCTTCAATTTTCCCAGGGGATAGGTTCTCTAACAATGAAGCTAGGTCATCATTATCCATTAAATCCATTACATGCCCGGATTTCTCTATTCCTAATTTACTAAGAATCTTTAATTGATGTACTTTTTCAAGCTCTTGAATCAGTTCAGCGATTTGTTCTGAATTAAGGAACAGCAAGAAACGTGTATGATGTTTTTCTGGGAGTCCCTCAAAAATCCGAGCAATGTCATATGGATGGAGTTCTTCTAATATTGCTTGAAATTCTTTCTTTTTTCCTTCTTTTAAAACTTTTATGATTTGTAAAGTTATTTGGTCTTCTGTCAAGACTTTTATCATTTTTGCCACTCACTCCTTTTTAGGGGAGCAAAAAAATATTTCCTTAATAAGAGTAAAAAAAATATTATTATTCCCCTTCCAAAATCTTGTGTTTATTCAATTTTCACTAAGTTTCGAGTATATCGTCGCGAATAAGGATCCAAATCCTCACCTCCAGGAAAAAAATAAAAACACCTCCATTACAAATGAAGGCGTCAAAAATACGGTATATATGCGTACATTGTCTGGATGACAAATAAAACAGTCGTATATGACTGAATGACAAATACATAGCATAAATCCAGTTCCTCCATTCGTAGAGCTTTAGCACTGTGTGGCATAGGACAAAGCCAGCTACATTAAAAACCACCTTATGTCGATGGTTTCTGTTGACCCATTGGCGTCTTTCGACATTTTTGGGCAGTAGCGTATCTCCTACACAGGAGCCTCACCTAACGAGGATATTTAATTTACACATCTACTCTAAAAGAGTTTCTTTTAGAAGTCAATGTTTGTTTTATAAAAAATTCTGATATTGACCTAATATCGCTACCGCTATGAGGGTAGTCAATTTTCAAAAAATCTACTTTGAGAACAGCACCGTCCTTAAGCATACCGATATTAGACACAGCCTCATTAGCCATTAAATCTATTATGTACACTTTTATGGAAAAATAAATACCACCTTAAGGGAAAAATTGGAAATGCATATTAATATATATTTATAATGAAGACTGATAGAAGTGATTCAAATATCAATAATGAAAGAGTGACTGAAACAGAAAACGACAATAAAGTTCTAATAAAGAAAGGGAGTTGCTCAAATGAAAAGACCTTTAACGATTATATGTATCATCGTAAGCGCTTTTGTATTAATGGCAGGTTGCAGAATCAAGGAGGCGGAACAGGTGGATGAAAATTTGAAGGAAGTGAGCTCATTGAAAGATATTGAAGGTAAGTGGGAAGGAGATATAAAGATTCCCAATCAACCCCTTCCAATTATTGTTCATTTCACGAAGGAAGATGGAACTATAAGTATTCCTGTACAAGGATTGAACCAATTCCCCTTAACAAGTGTTAAGTTAAGTAAATCAGATTTATTTTTTGATATGAAAATTCAAAATCAGCAAATAACGTTTGATGGGAAAGTCGATCAGGAAAAGATTTCAGGAACATTTGCTCAGAATGGGCAAGAGTACCCCTTTGAATTGCTTAAGAAATCCAATCAGGAAGTTGCAGAAAAAGAATCAGGTGAAGTTGTGCAGGCCGACTTAAAGAAAGGAACAATTAATGGCCTTTTAGAAACACCAAAAAATGAAGGCCCTTTTCCTGTGATGATTATAATTGCGGGTTCTGGTCCGACTGATAAAGATGGGAACACCATTGCAATTCCCGGGAAAAATAATAGTTTGAAAATGTTAGCCGAAAGTCTTGCGGAAAAAGGTATTGCAAGCATAAGGTACGATAAGCGCGGTATAGGGGAAAATATGAAATTAGCAGGAAAAGAAGAGGACCTGAGATTTGAACAATATATTGATGATGCAGCTGCTTGGGTTCAATTTGCTAAGAAGGATCGGCGTTTTTCCAAAGTTGGCATCATCGGCCATAGTGAAGGTTCTTTAATTGGAATGGCAGCTGCAAAGAAAACGGAGACAGACATATTCATTTCATTAGCGGGTGCAGGCGAACCTATAGACCAAGTACTTGTTAAACAGCTTGAAGAGCAGTTGACACCGGCGTTATTAACGGAATCCAAGGATATTCTGACAAATCTAAAACAAGGTAAACAAGTCGAGTCTGTCAATGCAGACTTGTATAGTGTATTCCGTCCTTCTGTTCAACCCTACATGATTTCTTGGATTCATTATAATCCGATAGAATTAGTAAAAGAACTAAAAATCCCTGTTCTAATCGTAAACGGGAATAGAGATATCCAAGTGGCGCCCAATAATGCAAAAGCTTTGCACAAGGAAAAAGGCGATTCTGAATTACTTATAATCGAAAAGATGAATCATGTATTGAAAGAAGCCCCTGCAGATCGAGAGGGAAATCTAGCAACCTATACAAATCCTGAACTACCGTTATCACCTGGATTGGTGAATGGAATTCTTGAATTTTTAAACAAACAGGACATCACCAGTAATGATGATCCATTAAAATGATAATTGAGAATTGGGTCTCCCGGGGGTTGCAAAAATGTATCAAATGATCAATATTAGGGTAAATACGGAAAGTCCCTAGCTAAGATAAAAAATACAAAACTTCAGCAAGGGTATTCTTTATTGCATTACCCTGTCAATACTTTGATAATGATAAATTTTATTTTTTAAATAGGAACAGGGAGCCAAAGTTATTGGCTCCCTCCTGACTGTAGACAAACTCGATGAAAATCGAGTTTGTCTACAGTTTTTTTGAGGGTTTTAAAAACTCGAACGTTGATTTCCACTCCAGGCACTCGCTTTCCGCGGGCGGTCCGGGAGCCTCCTCGGCGCCTTTGCGCCTGTG